>NZ_JBSFJX010000151.1:0-18880 GCF_053598275.1 Streptomyces sp. NPDC001156
CGCCAGAACCCCGCAAGCCCGCACGGGGCCGCCGCAACCGCCCCCCTGGGTCGCAGCAACAGAGCCGCTTGCTCGTTACTAACCCACGCTCCTAGGGCATCCTCGGAGGAACCAGGTGAATCGTCCGAGCAGGCACGGGGAACTCGCGCCCCCCGCACCACATGGTGACCTCCGGCAGGGATGCCGGCCAGTCGGCCACCGTGGCGGCGTGCGCGGTGTCAAAAGGAAGAAGAACCATACGTCTCAATCGCTCAAGGGCCCGTGGCCTGATCCGACATCATCGACCGGCGGAGCGCGGGAATCTCGTTCCGTCGGAGCCGCGGCGTCCTCCTCCATGGTCAACTCGACTCCACCGGCGCATACCGACGACCAGTTGTAGATGAAGGCTGCCAGGGTCGCCAGCGCGGTGGCCAGCACGGCTTCCACCAGTACGACGATGACGACGGCGAGGGCGCGTCCCCAGCTGAAGGACGGCCATTGATCCGGGTCCGCCGCGTTCAGCGTGATCCATGCGGCGAGCACGGTCACGATGAGGCCCAGGCCCAGGCCGAGCGACATCAGGAGGCTCGTCATCATCACCGACCAGGGGTCGGCCTTCGATATCCGCAGCCGCGCGTTCCGGGCCCGTGGCTTGCGACGGTGGGGCGGGGTCCGCTGAATCGCATTCGGGGGGTGTGGCGCGGTGGCGCCGTCGTCGGGGCGGCCTGGTTGTCGTCCGTCCGGCGCCGCAGGCCCGGCTGTGTCCGCGTCCGCTGCCGTGGGTGCGCTGGAGTGGCGTATTCGCTCGTCCTGTCGACTATTGCGCCGGGCAGCGGCACTGTCCCCCTCGGTCTGGGGACCTCCGGCACCGGCACCGCGCTCGGTTTCGCTCATGTCCTTCCTCCTCTTGCCTGACGCAGCGGCCCTTGTGGGCGCCGTCCGATGCGCCCGGGCAGGCAGATGGGCGTCCGTGGCGGTGCGGGGTGGCTCGTCGAATTGGCTGGTCGGGGGGCGCTCGGCAACGGAGGCAAGGTGGTGGCGCGTGGTTCGGCCGGTCTCGTACTGAAAGGGGCCCGGCCCGCAGGTACGTGCCCAGCGCGGAGTCACCCCGAAGGAGACGTCGACGCCGCGTCGGCCCTGCTCGGCCCGATGGACGCCCTGCGGGCGGAGCGGCAGCGCGTCACGGTCGGTGGCCTCTCACGGCGAACGGGTTCGGCATCCGGCATCATTGCATCGGGCGTCGTCCCGTTTGTGTGCGCTTCAGACGTTATGCGGGAACCCAGATTCCTGCACCCCGGTGCGGTCCAGAAGGGCGTACGGGCACCGCTCGCTGCGTCGTACACGAGGCTGCTCTGAGTGCGGGCGGTACGACGGCGGGATCGCCGAGGTGCCGTGCCCGTCCAGGCTGCCGGGAGCAGCGGGCCGTTGAAATTGCAGCGAGCCGTCACTGGCGGGACGCTGGTCCAGTCAGCCCTGTGGCGGGCCGGCTGTGCGCCACCAGGAGATCGTCATGGACACCGCAACTCTGGACGCGATGAAGGCCACGCTGCGCGGACCGGTCATCGGTCCGCAGGACGCCGAGTACTCCCGGGCCCGCACGGTCTACAACGCGATGATCGACAAGCGTCCGGCCGCCCTTGTGCGGTGCACGGACGCTGCGGATGTCCTGGCTGCGGTCGACTTCGTCCGTGACAACGGACTGGAACTCGCCGTCCGGGGTGGCGGGCACAGCGGCCCCGGTCTGTGTCTGGTGGACGACGGCGTCACCATCGACCTCTCCCCGATGCGCTGGGTACGGGTCGACCCCGTGGTCCGGATCGCCCAGGTCGGCGGCGGCAGCCTGCTCGGCGACCTCGACCATGCCGCGCACGCCTTCGGGCTCGCCACTCCCGGGGGCATCATCTCGACGACCGGAGTCGGGGGCCTGACCCTCGGCGGTGGCCACGGCTACCTCACCCGCACCCACGGCCTGACCGTGGACAATCTGCTGGCCGCGGACGTCGTGCTGGCCGACGGCAGTTTCGTCACCGCGAACGAGACGGACACACCGGATCTGTTCTGGGCACTGCGCGGGGGCGGCGGCAACTTCGGCATCGTCACCTCCTTCACCTACCGGCTGCATCCCGTGGACACGGTCGGCGTCGCGATCACCTTGTGGCCGGTCGACGGCACCCGTGATGTGCTGGCGTGGTATCGCGAGTTCCTGCCGCAGGCGCCCGAGGACGTGTACGCCTTCTTCGCGGCCTTCGTGATCCCGCCCGCCCCGCCGTTCCCCGAAGAGCTCCACGGACAGAAGATGTGCGGCATCGTGGGCTGCCACACGGGCGATCCGAGCCGCTTCGAGGAGGCGTTCACGGCGGTGCAAGAGCCTGGACGGCCGACCTTCCACTTCACGACGCGGATGCCGTACCCGGCGTTGCAGAGCATGTTCGACGCCCTCCTCCCCGCCGGCCACCAGTGGTACTGGCGCGGCGACTTCTTCGACGGCATTCCGGATGGCGCCCTGGACGTGCACCTCAAGTACGGCGAGAACATTCCCACGCCGCTCTCGCTCCTGCACCTCTACCCGGTCGACGGGGCCGCCCACCGGGTGGGCCCGGACGACACCGCATGGGGCTACCGGGACGCCGTCTGGTCCGGCGTCGTGGCCGGAGTCGACCCCGACCCCGACAACGCCGAGATCATCAAGCACTGGTGTGTCGACTACTGGCAGGAGCTGCACCCGTACTCCATGGGCGGCTCCTACGTGAACTTCATGGGCACGGGCGAGAGCCAGGAACGCGTACGGGCCACGTACGGAAACCACTACGACCGGCTCGCGCGGATCAAGCGCACCTACGACCCGGACAATCTCTTCCGCGCCAATCAGAACATCGAGCCGGCCCGGCAGGCATGACCGCGGTTCCTGTCGGGGGCGGCCCCGAGGTGCCGGAAGGCGCCCAGAGCCAGGTCCGACGCCCCCGCCGTGCCACTTCTTGAACGCACGAGCGCACGGAACGACCACCTTTGTGACCAGGAGTTGAAAGATTCCGCTGTTCGGGGACTTCCCACTGCGACGACTCATCAGTTAAATCAAGACGTGAACTAAGCGTATTCACAAGCTACTTCACCTTCCACGCCGATCGGGGCAGCGCAGGAGGCCGCTCCCCGGGGCCGTCTGTGCACAGGGCAGGGCACGTATCCGATCCCCCCGCTCGTCGTGGCACCCCCACCCTTCGGACCCGCAGGAACCCACATGACACTGAGATCTTTGGGTGTCGCGCTGGCCGCCGCAGCAGCGCTGATCACCCTGCCGTCCACCCATACGTCCGCCGCCGCGGCCGAAACGCCTCTGTCCCAGGGCAGGACGGCCACCTCGTCGTCCGACGAGAACGCCGGGACCCCGGCGGCGAACGCCGTGGACGGCGATACCGGCACCCGCTGGTCGTCGGCCGCCAGTGACACACAATGGCTCCAGGTCGACCTCGGCTCCACGGCCTCGATCACCAAGGTCGTCCTCAACTGGGAGACCGCCTACGGCAAGGACTACAAGGTCCAGGCCTCCGAGGACGGCAGCAACTGGACCGACCTGAAGTCCGTCACCGGCGGTGACGGTGGACTCGACTCCCTCGACGTCTCCGGCCAGGGCCGCTACGTCAGGATGTACGGCATCCACCGGGCCACCCAATGGGGCTACTCCCTCTGGGAGTTCCAGGTCTTCGGCACCGCCGGCGGCGCCGCGCCCTCGTGCGACCCGGCCAATGCCGCCAAGGGCAAGCAGGCCTCGGCCTCCTCCACGGAGAACGCGGGCACCCCCGCCTCCGCCGCCTTCGACGGCGACACCGGCACCCGCTGGTCCAGCCAGGCCTCCGACCCACAGTGGGTCCAGGTCGACCTGGGCTCGGTCCAGAGCCTGTGCAAGGTGGATCTGACCTGGGAGGCCGCCTACGCCAAGGAGTTCCAGATCCAGGCCTCCACGGACGGCCAGAGCTGGACCACTCTCAAGAGCGTCACGGGCGCGGCCGGCGGCACCGCGTCCTACGACGTGAGCGGCTCGGGCCGCTACCTCCGTGTCTACGGGACGGTCCGTGGGACGGGCTACGGCTACTCACTGTGGGAGGTCGCCGTCCACACCGGCTCTTCCGGTACTCCTCCCGTGCAGGGCGGCGGTGACCTCGGTCCCAACGTCATCGTCGTGGACCCCTCGACGCCCAACCTCCAGCAGAAGTTCGACCAGGTCTTCGCCCAGCAGGAGTCCAGCCAGTTCGGTACCGGCCGCTACCAGTTCCTGCTGAAGCCGGGCACCTACAACAGCATCAACGCGCAACTCGGCTTCTACACCTCGATCTCCGGACTGGGCCTCAACCCCGACGACACCCAGATCAACGGTGACATCACCGTCGACGCGGGCTGGTTCAACGGCAACGCGACGCAGAACTTCTGGCGTTCGGCGGAGAACCTCGCCATCAGGCCTTCCAACGGGACCGACCGCTGGGCCGTCGCCCAGGCCGCCCCGTTTCGCCGGATACATGTCCAGGGCGGCCTCAACCTCGCCCCCAATGGCTACGGTTGGGCCTCCGGCGGCTACATCGCCGACTCGAAGATCGACGGCACGGTCGGACCCTACTCCCAGCAGCAGTGGTATACCCGTGACAGTTCGGTCGGCGGCTGGACCAACGGCGTGTGGAACATGACGTTCACGGGTGTCCAGGGCGCCCCGGCGACCAACTTCGACTCCGGCCCGTACACCACGCTGGACACCACGCCCGTCTCCCGCGAGAAGCCGTTCCTCTACCTGGACGGCAGCGCCTACAAGGTCTTCGTCCCCGCCAAGCGCACCAACGCACGGGGCGTGTCCTGGCCCGCGAACGCCGGCACTTCGCTTCCGCTCGACCAGTTCTACGTGGTCAAGCCGGGAGCGAGCGCCGCGACGATCAACGCCGCGCTCGCCCAGGGGCTCAACCTGCTGTTCACCCCGGGCATCTACCACCTCGACCAGACCATCAACGTCACCCGGGCCGACACCGTGGTGCTCGGGCTCGGCCTGGCCACGCTCGTCCCCGACAACGGGATCGACGCGATGCACGTGGCCGATGTCGACGGGGTCAAGCTCGCCGGATTCCTGATCGACGCAGGCCCCGTCAACTCCGACACCCTGCTGCAGATCGGCACGCCCGGTTCCTCCGCCGACCACTCGGCCAACCCCACGACGATGCAGGACGTGTTCGTCCGGATCGGCGGCGCGGGCCCCGGTCTGGCCACCAACTCGGTCGTGGTCAACAGCAACAACGTCATCATCGACCACACCTGGCTCTGGCGCGCCGACCACGGCAGCGGAGTCGGCTGGGACACCAACCGCGCCGACTTCGGCCTGCGCGTCAACGGCAACGACGTACTGGCCACGGGCCTGTTCGTGGAGCACTTCAACAAGTACGACGTCTACTGGAGCGGAGAGCGCGGCCGGACGATCTTCTTCCAGAACGAGAAGGCCTACGACGCCCCGAACGCCGCCGCCATCACCCACGACGGCATCGTCGGATACGCGGCCTACAAGGTCGCCGACACGGTGAACGTCCATGAGGCATGGGGCCTCGGCAGCTACTGCAACTTCACGGCCGACCCGACGATCGTCCAGGCCCACGGCTTCCAGGCGCCCGTCAAACCGGGCATCAAGATGCACGATCTCCTGGTCATCTCCCTCGGCGGCAAGGGTCAGTACGCCCACGTGATCAACGACACCGGCTCCCCCACCTCGGGAACGGACACCGTGCCCTCCAAGGTCACCCAGTTCCCCTGACGCAAGATGCCGGCTCGGGACACCAGATGTCCCGAGCCGGTACCAGGGGCTCCGGACCGGCCTGCCCGGACCGGAGCCCGTCCGTCACGCGGCACCGCGCCTCGCGCCCCAGCCGGGCCACGCGTTCAGCCGGGAGTTGCACCGCGGCGAGTCGGCAGGTCCTGCCGGTCCGGCACAAACCCCTCATGCCGCGTGCTCGCCGCACAAGAACCTGGGTTCCGCCGATGCCGTCGTGGCCGGGCACCACGGTCCGCGGCCTGGACGGTCACGGCGCATCAGCGCGACGGTCTGACCGCTTCCCCGTCCGTGACGGCGGATCCCGGATGACAGTCGGCCACTGCCACCCCGGCGCGCCGCAGGGCCGAAGGCGGCGCCTCCGCCTCGATCGCCCGCAGGCAGGGGATGCAGTACTCCTCGCTGCCGCCCGGGTCGTCGGGCGTGGGTTTCGCCCGCTCCCCCATGAGCCGGCCGCACAGGGCGCTGCCATCGGGGTCGAGCACATGCCACAGCTGCCCGATCCCGGCCTCCGTCGCCACACATTCGGCGCGCATCTCGTACATCTGCCACCTCCCACACGAGCGGGGTTGCGGTCAAGGCCATGAGACGGGAATGCGTCCGTATCGGCTACTCACACCGGCCAAGCGGGTGAGTGCAGCACTCTCTGTGATGAGCGTCCTTCCTTGTCCACAAGCCTTCCTCCGGTTGGGTGCCACCAGGAGACGGGCAGCCGGGGAGAGACGTGGTCAGTGGGTGCTTTCACGCCGAGGCCGGATCGGAGCGGACCGGCTTGAGGCAGCAGTGCCGCGTGCCGCGACTCGGGCGGGGCCGTCGGGCAGGGTGAAGGCGAAGACCGAGGTGACGGCCGCGATCGCGGCCAGGGCCAGGTAGGCGTGCTGGTAGGCGGCGATGGGAGGGTCGGCGGCCGCCGCTGCCGGGGTGCTCAGTACCAGAGCGGTGGTCACCGCGGCGGGTGCGAGGGCGCCCCCGGTCTGGCGTACGACGGTGTTCAGCGTGGAGGCCTGGGCCAGGTCCTGCCGGGCGATGGTCGCCAGTGAGGCCACCATCGTGGGCATGAAGACCCCGCCCATGGCGACGCCGAGCAGGAACATATAGCCGCGGAAGGTCCACAGGCCGGTGTGCTCGTCGCAACCGGCGAAGAGCAGCAGGACCACGCTGACGCCGGCCAGACCGCAGCCGACGATGACCCGCGGTCCGATCCTGGCGTAGAGCACACCGGCGATCTGAACGGTGAGCAGCACGCCGAAGGCTTCGGGGAAGGTGCTGGAGCCGGACTCCAGGGCGGTGCGGCCCTGTCCTTGCTGCAGGAACAGTGGGCCCAGGTACATGGCGCCCAGGATCGGCACCAGGCCCACCAGATTGATCAGGTTGGTGTCCCGGAAGAGCCGGTCCGCGAAGAGACGGAGCCTCAGCAGGGGTTCGGAGGTGCGCAGTTCGTACGTGATGGCGGCGGCCAGCAGGAGTCCGCCGAGCACCAGGGAGGTCAGCACGGTCGGTGAGGTCCAGCCGCGGTTGGGGCCGTCACAGATGCCGAACATGAGGGCGCCGAGGGAGGCGGCGCTCAGCAGCAGCCCGGTCAGGTCGAACCGGCCGGGCCGGTGGCCACGGTGCCGTTCCAGGAACAGCGCCCCGAACAGCACGGCCGGCAGGCCCACCGGCAGGTTGACGTAGAAGACCCAGCGCCAGGACAGGTGGTCCACCAGCAGACCCCCGAGGACGGGCGCGGCGGCCGGCGCCATCTGCTGCGGGATGATCATGTACCGGGAGATTCGCACCTGCTCCGCGGAGTTGAAGGTGGCGAACAGCAGGGCGGCCGAGGCCGGGAAGAGCACTCCCGCGGAGAGTCCCTGGACCGCGCGGAACGCGAGAAGCCGGCCGAGATCGGGGGCTGTGCCGCACAGCAGTGAGGAAACGAGGAAGGCGGCGAGGGCGATGAGCAGGACGCGTTTGGCGCCGAACCGCTCGACCAGCCAGGCCGAGGCGGGTATGGCCATGGCCAGGCACACCGGGTAGACCACGACCACCCCGTCGAGGGCGGCCGTGGTCAGGCCGAACTGACGGGCGATCGAGGGAAGGGCCACGGTGGTGATCGCTCCGTCGACGATCGCGATGAACGTCACGCTGACGCACATCACAGGGACGACCAAGCGCTGGCTGAGGCGGAAAGCGGGGAGGGACGGCGCGGGAGGGCGTCGAGGCAGCAGCACATACTGAGGATACTCACTATGTCCTGCTCATAGAATTCGACGTTGAAGAACGGAGCGGGGAGCGACATGGCAGTGCACGGCAGCAGCGACATCCTGGTGGACGAGCTCTACGAGACGACGCATCGACTGCGCCAGTTCGTCGAGATCCGGCTCCGGGCCAACGGAGCGTCGGTCGCCCGGCTGCGCGCGCTGCGGATGCTCGCCCGGGCGGAACAGCCCCTGAGGATGCGGGACCTGAGCGAGATGACCGGCGTGGCGGCACGGACCACGACCAGCATCGTGGACAGCCTGGAACGCGACGGTCTGGTCGAGCGCGTACGCCATCCGAGCGATCGCCGGGCATTCCTGCTGCGCCTGACCGACGAAGGCCTGCGCCGCCACCGCGAGGCGGAGGAGGTGGACCGCCTCGCACTCGCCGAGGCGACCGCCGCCTTGGGCCCGGAGGACCGCGCCACGTTGCGGGCGTTGCTCGCCCGCATCCGCGAGGCGACCACCTGACGCCGCGCGCCTCGCCTGCACGGTCCGTGTGCGCCCCCGGCGCCGCGGAGGCCCGGATGCTGTCCATCAGCAACGTAGCGGACCAAGGCCCCGTACGGGCTTGGCCCCGTCACGCGCCGCTGGTGGAGGCCGCGTCGCGAGATCCCCACGGAATCGTCCGCGCTCTGTAACGGACGCATCCCGCGGCCGGCCGGCTCCGTCCTGACGGGTGCATGGGCACCGGAACGACGGCAAGGGGCGGGGCGGACATGGGGTGGCGTGGTGGACGAGGTTGGTACGGCCGGGTGCTCGCGGCGGCCGTCGGAGTGACGGCGGCGGCAGCCGCCACCTCGGTATGGACAGCACAGGCCGGGCCCATCGAGGGGCGGCACGCACCTGGGGGCGTCGCGCAGTCCCCTTCGGCGGCCGTCCCGGGCTCCGCGCAGGCAGCGGTGTCGGCGGACATCGTCCATGCCTCGGACCGCGGCGCCCGGGGCGTCAACATCACGATCGACGACGGACCGGACCCCGTCTGGACGCCGCAGGTACTCCAGGTGCTGCGGGAGAACGGCGTGCGGGCGACCTTCTGCATGGTGGGCACCCAGGCCCGGGCCCACCCGGATCTGGTCAGGTCGGTGGTGGCGGCCGGGCACCGGCTGTGCGACCACACGGTGTCGCACGACACCGCCATGGACACCAAGTCCCAGACCTACCAGTCGCAGCAGATCCTCGACGCCCAACGCATGATCACCGAGGCGTCCGGGGGCGTGCGGCCGCTCTACTACCGGGCCCCTGGCGGTGCCTTCACCCCCTTCAGCCGCAAGCTCGCCGCCTCCCACGGCATGCGGCCGCTCGGCTGGAACGTCGACTCGAAGGACTTCGAGCGTCCCGGCACGGACACCATCGTCGCCACCGTCAGGAACGAGGTCCGCAACGGGCCGACCATCCTGTTCCACGACGCGGGCGGGGACCGCTCGCAGACCGTTGCCGCCCTGCGCCAGGTCCTGCCGTGGCTGAAGCAGCAGGGGTACTCCTTCGGTTTTCCGGTGCGCTGAGCACGGCTCGTCGGGACCTGTTCCAAGAGTCCGCCGGGCCGGACCGGGGTCCGAGGGCTACTGCGCGAGCAGGGATTCGCGCATCGCCCGGGCCGTGCCGGCCGGGTCGTAGCCGTTCGGAACGCCCGGGACCAGGATGATGTCGCCTTCGATGTGCCGTGAGCGCAGCGGCGCGATCTCCTGGTACTGCGGTGAGTCCCACCAGGCCCGCGCTTCGTCGATCCCGGGGAAGGCGATCACGACGACGTGTCCGGGCCAGCTGCCCTCCTTCACCTCGTGCTGCGCGGCGTGGACGAGGAAACGGCCGCCGTACGGCTCGAAGGTGGCGGTGATGCGCTCGATGTACTCGGCGATCTCCGGATGCGGGGCGGCCTCTTGCAAGTGGGCAATGGCATAGGCGGGCATGGCGTCCTCCCGGTCGGTCGGCTCCGTACGCAGTCGATCGTGACATGCGGAGGGCGCAGGCTCACCAGTTTGGATTAGCGAAGCGTAGTGAACCTGTGGCAGAGTGCTACGCGCATGCCCGGCGCCCAGGCGACGTCGGGCACCCTCCTCGGTCGGGTCTTGCGGCCCGGTCGACCAGCGTCCGGGGGGACGTGCCACGCGGGCTGGCGGCTCCTGTCGTTCAGTACCAGGGCACGAAGGCGATTGGCTCCCAAGGCTGAGCAACGCTCAGGCTCGCTAAGCCAGTTAGAGACGCTCGATTACCTCGCAAGGAAGCCGGACAGAAGGGTGAGTCGCAGGGTGGCGGCTGCCCCGGCAGAGCGCATGCGGGGTGTGCGCGACGGCGGGTGGTTGCCGAGGTCAGAGCCCCGGCGTCACTTCGCTGGTGACGGGGGGCCGGTGACAGTGCGGCGCAGTCCGCGGAGGATCTTCGCCTCCGTGCTGAGGTAGCCGCTGTCGTAGTCGAAACGCGGGGCGTCCGCGAAGGTGAGGTAGAGCCATTTGAAGTTCTCGGCGAAGACGTACGCGGGACAGTAGTCGCCCTTGGTCATGGGGCGCTTCGTCACATCGGTCACGATGGTGTAGCCGCCCGGGACCCTGTGGTAGGCCTTGAGGTTCGTGAAGTAGCGCCAGGCGGTGGTCCGGTAGAACGGGTCCCCAGTCCGCCGGTAGAGATCGAAGGCGCAGTTCGCGTACTCCGGGCGCAGCGCGTTGTCGGGCACCCGGACGGTGAGATGGGTGTAGTCGATCTCCTCCGGGATCACGATGTACTTGTCCTGGACGGCGGTCCAGGACAAGTAGTAGTCCGCGGCCAGTTGATCGTCGCCGCCCGCGGACAGGATGCAGACGGCCAGGCTGGACTGCAGGCGGCTCAGCGTGGCCGCGGTGAGGTGGTCGACCTGCTTGAACCAGAGCAGGCCGCCCACTCGCTCCGCGAGGTGCTTCTTGAGGGAGGCGTCGAACATGCGGAACCAGCGCAGGCAGTCGCGGTCGCCGAACATGGCCCAACCGCCCCACAGGTACTCGTAGAAGGAGTCCACGGGCGGATTGGGGGCGACGTCCCGTCCGTCGACCCACCGGCCGCTCTCCACGTTCATGCTGGTGCCCATCAGATCGATGGACGAGCGGTGCTCCACCGCCGCCGCAAGAGAACGCTTGGCGGCCAGGTAGTACCGGGGGTCGCCGGTGAGCTGCGACAGGACCCCCAGTTCCAGGATGTTCGTGCCGATCTCCGCCAGTGGCACCGTGGCACCCGACACCGCGCCGGTGCGCAGATTGACCCTCCGATAGGGCATCCCGGTGGGGGACTTGGTGAAGGCGGGCAGCAGCCGGTTCGCCAAGTCCACGCACCGGGCGAGCAACTCCTTGTCGCCGGTGGCGAGATGACCGGCCAGCAGGCCGCCCACCAGGCGGATGATCGCTTCGAAGACGAGGAAGTCGGCGTCCAGGTCGAAGTCCAGATGCGATCGGATCCAGCGCACGCTGCGGTCGACCTCGTCGTCCAGGCCCATGACGTAGTGGGTGTCGAGGGCTTCGACGATGGACAGGCCCACGGGATACCGCCTGGAGAAGAACTCACGGTATCCGCCCGAGACCGGCAGCACCTCGTCATGGCCCCACGCGTACGTCCGGTAGCCGTTCCAGGCGTGCAGGAACTCGGCCCGGATCTCCTGTGCCTTCTGCCCGTCCGCAGGCCCCGTCTTCGAGATCGGCGACATGCTCGGCTCTGCTCCGGTGACCCTGGACGAAGGTGCGGTCGCACGCGGCACCGTACTCAGCGCCCCCACGACGGCGGTCCCGGCGAGCGCCGACACAGCGCTCAGGAAACCGCGGCGCAAGGGGTCGTGCACACGAGGCCTCCCGAGGCGCGTCATGGTGCGGAACCTTCCGGCCGTAGCGGATCACAGAGCGCCACATTGTGCACGATTTGTCACTGTCTGTCGCGACAGCACGCCGTATCACGCCTCGGCGACCCGCCACCGGGTGACACTGCTCGTGTCGTACGGCAATGATCGCCGTCGGCGGCGTACGGCCGCCCGGGAGAGCCGTCCCCTGGCGGTGAGGCGCCGCGGGTGCCGCCCTCTCGCGGCTCTGTCCGGCCCGCGGACCAGCGCCCTTCCGCCCCGGCTGAGGGTTCGCGACAGCGGGCGCCCCGGACCTCGTCGTGTTTGAGACCGCGGATTGTGTCAACGGGCACTGTATGGCCCAGTCGAAAATAGAGACAGAACGCAAGTACATGGCACCTGCTGTGGACGACGTCTCGTGGCTGCCCGATCTGATCGGTGTGGATCGTGTCGAGTCGCTGGTCGACCGCGGGATCCAGGAGCTGGACGCCGTCTACTACGACACCGCCGATCTCCGGCTCAACCGCAGCTCGGCAACCCTACGGCGCAGGACTGGCGGCACGGACGCCGGCTGGCATCTCAAGCTGCCCCTGGTCGACGACAGCCGGGAGGAGATCCATGTCCCATTGGCCGAGGAGATACCGGAGGAGCTGCGTGAGCTGACCCTTTCCCGGACGCACGGCGTGCCGCTTCGGCCCGTGCTGCACCTGCGCACCACCCGTTCCGTGCGCGACCTGGTCGACGCCGACGGCGGTGCGCTCGCCGAGCTGAGTCTGGACACGGTCCGTGCCGACTCACTGCTGCATGAGGGCGGCCACACCGAATGGACCGAGCTGGAGGTGGAGCTCGCCGAGGGCGCCGACCCCGCACTGCTGAATCGCATCGACAAGGTACTGGGCAAGAAGGGCGTCGCTCGCGACCGGAGCCCGTCCAAGCTCGCCCACGCCCTGGCGGAGACGGCACCGCACGAGGGCGGCGACCGAGAGCCGCAAGGAGCCGCCGCTCCCGGCTCTGCCGGTGCGTACCTGTCCAGCTATCTGGCCGACGAGGTGCAGGCTCTGGTGGACCTGGATCCCGCGGTCCGCCGCAGCGCTCCCGACGCGGTGCACCAGATGCGCGTCACCTGCCGCCACCTGCGCGGAACCCTGCGCGCCTACCGTGCCGTCCTCGATCGCGAGGTCACCGAACCCATCCGCGCGGAACTGAAGTGGCTGGCCGGAGAGCTCGGGGCGGAGCGTGACCACGAAGTGCTGAACGACCGCCTGAGCACAGGTGTGCGGGAACTGCCCGGCGAGCTGCTCCTCGGCCCCGTCGCCGCGCGCCTGAGGGCATGGGACGTCGCGCAGCGGGCCGCGGGCCGCCGACGCACCCTGGACGCACTCAACTCGCCCCGCTACACGACGCTGCTGGACCGCCTCGGCGAGCTGAGCGCACGGCCGCCACTGCGCGCCAAAGCCGCAGGCAAGCCCGAGAAGGTCATGGTCAAAGTGCTCGGGAAGGAGTACGGCAGGCTGCAGCGGCGCATGGTCCTCGCTCTGGAACTGCCGTCGGGGCCGGACCGCGACACCGCCATCCACCAGGCCCGCAAGGCGGCAAAACGGCTGCGCTACGCCGCTCAGGCCGCCCGCCCGGCCCTGGGCAAGCCCGCCCGGCGTATCGCCAAGCGCATCAAGGCGGTACAGCAGGTGAGTGGTGATCACCACGACAGCGTGGTGGCGCGCGGTGTGCTCCGGCGTCTGGCCGTCGCAGCGCATGTGGCGGGCGAGCCCGGCTTCACCTGGGGTCTGCTCCACGGTCAGGAACGGGCCGCGTCGCGCTCCAAGGAGAAGGAGCTCCCGCTGATGTGGCGACAGGCCTCCGACCGTCGTCTGCGCAAGGCACTCAGGTGCCCCGCGCCGGCCCCGGAGGGCCTCACGCGCTCTGCTGCCCTGACGCAGTGAGCGGCGGCAAGCGGGCCCCGCGTCAGGGGCCCGCTTGCCGGACTGCACGGTCCTGCCCGTGGACCGTTGGCATGGAGGGAGGACACAACGGGCAAGGATCATCTATGGCAAATCTGGGCCTTCCGGACACATCCTCCAGGGCCTACGGCCGCGACAGCCTCGTCCAGGCGGGGAGCGAGGAGCAACCCGGCGCGAGGATCGACGGCGTCGCCGCGGAGCGCTCGCTGCCGGGCAAGGCGCGGCGCGGCACCTTCGTGGTCCAGGACGTGGCCGAGCTGCTGGAGGAGTCGCCGTGATCACTCATCCCGCCTACGAGGTCGAACCCTGGTGCGTGCGCGAGACCGGGCTCCACTGGGACGTACTGGCTCAGAGCGAATCGGTGTTCGCGCTGTCCAACGGGCACATCGGATGGCGCGGCAACCTCGAGGAGGGTGAGCCGAACGGGCTGCCGGGCTGCTACCTCAACGGCGTCCACGAAGTGCACCCCCTGCCCTACGCCGAGGCCGGATACGGCTACCCGGAATCCGGCCAGACGGTCATCAACGTCACCGACGGCAAGCTCATCCGGCTCCTGGTCGACGACGAGCAGGTCGACCTGCGGTACGGACAGCTCCGTGCGCACGAACGGGTGCTTGATCTACGGGCGGGCGTGCTGCACCGCACGTGCGAGTGGGTCTCCCCGGTGGGCAAGGCCGTCCGTCTGCGCTCCTCGCGCCTGGTCTCCTTCACTCATCGGGCCGCCGCCGCGATCGCCTACGAGGTGGAACCGCTGGACGAAGAGGTGCGGCTCGTCATCCAGTCCGAACTCGTCGCCAACGAGCCCTTGCCGCAGGCCAGCGGGGATCCGCGGGTCTCCGCCGTCCTGGAGTCTCCGCTGCGCGCCGAGGAGCACTACGCCGAGGGGGACCGGCTGCGCCTGATCCACCGCACCGAGCGCAGCGGGCTGCGCATCGCGGTCTCCGCCGGCCACGTCGTGCAGGGCCCGGAGGCCACCCAGACCTTCAGTGAGAGTTCCGACGACGTCGCCAGGTTCACCGTCATCACCGACCTCAAGCCCGGGGAGACATTGAGACTGGAGAAGTTCGTCTGCTACGGCTGGTCCGCGCTGCGCTCACTGACGGCCCTGAGGGACCAGGCGGAGGCCGCGCTCGCCGGTGCGAACAGCACCGGCTGGCAGGGCCTGGTGGATCAGCAGCGCGCCTACCTGGACGGGTTCTGGGGCCAAGCCGATGTGGAGGTCGAAGGCGACGCGGAGATCCAGCAGGCCGTCCGCTTCGCACTCTTCCACGTCCTGCAGGCCGCGGCCCGGGCCGAGCACCGCGCCATCCCCGCCAAGGGCCTGACCGGCTCGGGATACGACGGGCACTGTTTCTGGGACACCGAGACGTTCGTACTGCCGGTGCTCACCTTCATCCACCCGCGCAGCGTCACCGCGGCGCTCCACTGGCGCCGGGACACGCTGCCGGCAGCACGTGACAGGGCCGCGCAACTGGGGCTGAGAGGCGCCGCGTTCCCGTGGCGCACCATCGACGGCGCGGAATGCTCGGGCTACTGGCCGGCCGGAACGGCGGCCTTCCACATCAACGCCGACATCGCCCACGCCGTCCTGCGCTATGTCGCGGTCTCCGGTGACAAGGACTTCGAGCGCGACACAGGAGTGGAGCTGCTGGTGGAGACCGCCCGGCTGTGGCATTCGCTCGGCCACCACGACTCCCGGGGCACCTTCCACATCGACGGCGTCACCGGCCCCGACGAGTACAGCGCACTCTCGGACGACAACGTCTATACGAATCTGATGGCCCAGGCCAACATGCAGGCCGCCGCCGACTCCGTCGAACGCCACCCCGCACAGGCCGCCGCGCTCGGCGTGGACGAGGAGGAGATCGACGCGTGGCGGGCCGCCGCCAAAGCGATGGCCGTGCCCTACAACAGTGCCCTGGGCATCCATGAGCAGGCCGCGGGCTTCACCCGCCACCAGGTCTGGGACTTCACCCGGACCGGGCCCGAGGACTACCCGCTGATGCTGCACTTCCCGTACGTCGAGCTGTACCGCAAGCAAGTGGTCAAGCAAGCGGACCTCGTGCTCGCGATGTACCTGCGCAGCGACGCCTTCGACGAGGGTCAGAAGGCGCGGAACTTCGCCTACTACGAACCGATCACGGTCCGCGACTCCTCGCTCTCGGCATGCGTCCAGGCCGTCATCGCCGCCGAAGTCGGCCATCTGCGTCTGGCCTACGACTACCTGTGCGAGGCAGCGCTGATGGATCTGGACGATCTGGAGAAGAACACCCGCGACGGCCTGCACATCGCCTCACTGGCGGGCTCCTGGATCGCACTGGTCGCCGGTTTCGGAGGCATGCGTCATACGTACGACACCCTCCACTTCGCTCCCCGGCTGCCGGACCGGCTCACTCGTCTCGCCTTCTCGGTGCACGCCCGCGGCAAGTGCCTGCGCGTCGAGATCACCGAATCCGAGGCCAAGTACACCCTCGTGGAGGGCGACACCTTCAAGTTCACCCACTACCGCGAGCCGCTGACGGTGTCACGTGACGCTCCGCTGGTCCGGCCCCTCAAGCCGTTGGCCCCCATGCCGAGCCCCACCCAACCCCCGGGACGCCGCCCCGAGCGCCCCCACTGAGCGCACGGCGCGGAACGGGGCCCGCGGAGAGGACGCCACCCCGCGCCACAGTGCCAAAAGCGCTGGCTAGTGTGACGCCATGTCCGAACCCATACGTCTGCGTCCTGTCCTCGACCGCGATCTCAGCCTGCTGGAACGCCTGTACGAAGACCCGGCGGAGGCCGGGGAACTCGGTTTCTTCGGCCACCGGAATCCCGGTCAGCTGCGCCGGACGTGGGCCGAGGGCTTCATCTCAGCCCAGGGTGGACGGCTGGCCGTCGCCGCGGGCGACGATCGCTTCGTCGGCGAGGTGCAGTGGCACCAGGTCCTGCAGGGCCCGGCCTCGCCCTGCTGGAACATCGGTATCGCGTTGCTGACGGCCGAACGCGGCAAGGGCTTCGGCACGCTCGCTCAGCGCGGGCTCGCCGAGTATCTGTTCTCACACACTCAGGTCAACCGGGTCGAGGCGAGCACCGAGATCGTCAACGTCGCCGAGCAGCGGTCGCTAGAGTCGGCCGGCTTCACCCGGGAGGGCGTGCTGCGCGGAGCCTGCTTCCGAGGCGGCGCCTGGCGCGACATGGTCATCTACTCCGTGCTGCGCGGTGAGCTCGCCGGCCAGGAGTGACGCCTGCGGCACGAGCCGGGACCGCGGTGGAACGGCCTGGCCGGGCACCCGGCGAGCCCGAAGAGGGCGGATCTGCTCTCAGCTCGCCGGCACGGGGAAGAGCATGCAGCTGCTGGTGGCGTGGCCGAGCAGACGCTCCTCGGAGTCGAGCAGCTGGGCCTGCGCCAGAGCGGTGCGGCGGCCCTGGTTGAGGACGGTGCCGACGGCGCGGACCTTCCCGGTGTCGACGGTGATCGGGCGGAGGAACTTCAGGGTCAGGTCGAGCGAGGTGTATCCCATGCCCGCCGGGAGGACGGACTGCACGGCACAGCCGGCGGCGGAGTCGAGCAGGGTGGCGTAGACGCCGCCGTGAACGCTGCCGATGGGGTTGTAGTGCTCCTCCCCCGGTTCCAGGACGAAGACGGCGCGGCCGAACTCGACCTCCTCCAGGGCGAATCCGAGGGTCGCGGCGATGGGCGGGGCCGGCAGACGACCACTCAGCACGGCGCGCAGGAAGTCGAGCCCGCTCTGCTGCCCGACGGCGGCTGCGGAGACCCTCGGGTCCTCCCACTCGAACGTGCGCGACCTGGTCATTGACGTCCCTTCCTCTGCTGACTGCACCATTTGAAGCTAGCTAGTCACACCTCTGGCTGTCAATGCCGAAGCCAGCCTAGGATGTCGGTATGACCTGGCTCGAGACCAGCCCCGAGAACTGCACCGTGCAGCGCACCCTCGACCTGATCGGCGAGAAGTGGTCCCTGCTGGTGGTGCGCGACGCGATGAACGGCGTACGCCGCTTCGACGACTTCCGCCGGCACGTGGGACTGTCCGAGGCGGTACTGGCGGACCGGCTGCGCAAGCTCGTAGCCGCCGGGATCCTGGACACCGTCCCCTACCGCGAGCCGGGCCGGCGCACCCGCCACGAGTACCGGCTCACCCGCAAAGGCTGGGATCTGTGGCCCGTGATGCTCGCCCTCAAGCAGTGGGGCGACCACTACACCGCGGACCCGGAGGGACCACCCCTGGAGGTTCGCCATCGCGACTGCGGCCGGCCGCTGGAGATCGCCGTCGTCTGCGCCGACGAGCACGGGCCCCTCACGCCGTGGCAGGCCTACACGAAGCCCGGCGCCTCCGCACACGCCCTGGCCTGATCGCGCACCGGACGGAGTGGACCGCCGGCGCCCGGCCGAGCAGGCCCGGCCACCCGGTGCCGGCCGAGCCACAGCCCGCCCCGCCACAGGAGACACGGAACGGTAACGAAGCCGTGATCAGACGTAGTTGAATCGTTGCGCACCGTAGCACCGGTCTGGTCCGGGCACGGCCGCATGTCTTCGCCGTGTTCGGACTGCAGAGACTCGGCCCGAGGGTCGGCCGCCCGGCCGCCACGGCGGTGCTGGTCCACTGTCTGCTCACCGACAGCCTGGCCAGCTACTACTTCACCGTGGCCCCGGCGTTCGCGGCGGTCGGGTTCGACGTGGTCATGTACGACCTGAGGAGCCACGGCCGCAGTCAACGCCCGGTTGAGGGCTACACCCTGGACCACAACATCGACGACCTGGAGGCCCTGCTCGACCGGCTGGAGGTGACCGGTCCCGTGCATCTCGTCGGCAACTCCTATGGCGGAACGATCGCCTTCGGGTACGCGGTACGCCACCCGGAGCGAACGGCAAGTGTCAGCCTGATCGAGTCCGAACCGGCCACCGCTGCCAGGAAGTCTCGCGGGCCGAGCTGACCGGGGCCGAGGCCCGGTGAGCGGATTCCTGTTCGTCGTACCGGCGTTGGTGGGGCACATCAACCGTTCCTAGTCAGTGAGCAGGAGTGAGCCTTGTACCCAGTCCTGGTCAACTGGCGCATCCCGAACGGTGGTGGATGCACTGGTCTCCCGCGTTCGCGCCGCGTCCGGCGACACGGATCGTGTC
>NZ_JBSFJX010000152.1:0-18695 GCF_053598275.1 Streptomyces sp. NPDC001156
CGAACAGCCCATCCCGATCACGCATACCGAGATCATCCCGCATGAATGATCACGAACCGCAAGTGGGTTGCCGGTTACTGGGACACGCTCCTAGCGGTCGAGGGCATGTTCCGCGGCACGCGCGTCGAGCTGACGGGTTTCAGCGTGCCGCTCACCCAGGAGCAGGCGGAGACCCCGCAGGTCGCCGACGAGACCACGGCGGTGACGGCATGACGACCGCCAACGTACGGGTGCGCCTCGGCCACTTCGACGTCGTGCACCCCTCCGAGTCGCAGACGTCGGTGTACGTCGAGATCCCGGACGTGGCCCGCGCGCACTACCTGCTGCCGGCGCACTTCCACGACTCGCTCCGCGACAAGGAGTGGGGCGAGGTACTGGACACCGCCCACGGCTACCTCGACTCCATCACCTGGGCGTCCGACACCGCGACGGCCCAGGCCCGCGCGGACGTACGGGCGTGGCTGCAGGTGGACGAGAACCGCGACGCGCTGAACGCGGCCTGGTTCCAGCACCGCGCGCAGCAGGACCCGGTGTCGCGGGCGCTGTTGCGGGACAAGGAGCGGCTCCTCGCTCGTATCGCCGAGCTGGAGGACGCCGCGTTCGGCGACGCGACGGTCCGGATCCTGGCCCCGGTGGGGCAGATCCGGCACCTGCACGCCGCTGTCGCTGCGCAGATGGCCCGGGCGGACACGCTGGACCGGCTGTGCCGGGAGCAGCGCGAGCGGGCAGACAAGGCCGAGGCCCGTCTCGCCGAGCTGCAAGCGGGCACCCCGACCCTCTACCTCACGGAGTACGAGGGCGCCGAGCCCCTCCTGTACTGGGACCTCAAGACGGCGAAAGCCCTGTGCGACGAGGACGCGCGGATCGAGATCGCGTTCACGTCCGGCCGGTACGGCTTCGACTGGATCGAAGAGGACGGCGTCCACCAGCAGATCTGGACGGACCCCGACACGGACGCCCGCAAGCACGACGCGCCGGGCCGCGTGACGCCGCTGAAGGTCCAGCCGAAGGAGACCGACGCGAGCGTCGAGGCGCCGGCGGACAAGCTGACGCGGACGTTCGCGCCGGTGCAGGCCCTCCGCGAGGACGAGGCCCGAGGCGGTGCCGGGTGCTGACCCTCCACGCCGGGCTGACGCCCCCGGCCGCCGTGTTCCTCGCGGTGTCCCTGTACGCCGCCTCGCTGGTGCCGTTCTTCCTCCTCATCGAGGCCGAGCACCTCGCCCCGCGCCCCGTGCGTGAACTGCCCGCCACCGCCCGCGCGGTGACACGTGACGCCGCCCTGTCGGCAGCCGTGCTCCTCATGCTCCTCACACCTGCTGCCCCGGAGGCCTCCCGATGACCCCCGAAGACACCATGACGCTCGTCGAAGCCGCCGAGACCGCGTTCACCGAGTACGCCAATGCCGCCGAGGACCAGGCGGACGAGCATTTCGACCACGAGCGCGAAGGCTTCCTGAACGCTGCCCGCACCACCGCCCGGGACCGACTCGGAGACACCGCCGACCAGCTGGAGTGGACATACACGCCCCACGCCGAACTACCCGAGGACGTCGAGGAGGCCACCGCGCCCCTGGCCCCGGGACGGCCGGAGTACCTGCGCTACCGGTACTACGCCGACGACGAGAGCGGCGCGTTTGAGCTGGTGCAGCCGTGCAGCGCGTGCGAGCGCGACCGCATCAACGAGGTCGGCAACCTGATCAAGCTCGGCGAGCTGCTCGCCACGAAGGGCGGCGACCAGTGAACCGCATCCGCCTGTACCTGCACCGCCTCTTCCGGCGCCCCACCGTCACCGGCCCGTACCGCCTGTACGTCCGCCGCGTCCCGGCCGGAGTGATGCTCGACGTCGAGCACTACCTCACCGCCACCCTGGAAACGCTGGCCGACAACCCAGACCTGCTCGACCTGCTGCTGGAGATGGCAGCGGACCGGGGGCAGGCACGGCAGCGCGACGGGTGGGAGCCGGAGCAGCTCCTGATGGAGAAGCTGACGGCCGCGCTGGGCTACGAACTGCCCCTGTACGGCGGCGAGCTGGCGCAGCTGGTGGACCAGCTGCGGGCAGCGGCCCCGGCCCCGGTCGTGCAGATCCCCGCGCAGCGCCGCGAGGGAGGTGCGGCCGCATGAGCGCCGAGCTGAACACCCGCCGCAGCTGGCTCCTGAAAGCCCTCACGGCCGCTGGACAGCCCGTCCGCACCGGCGACGCCGAACGCCTCATGGCCGAGTCGCCCTGGCCCACGACGGGCCGGAACACGACTCGCAAAGACCTGCGCGGCCTTGCCCGAGCCGGACTCCTGACCAAGAGCACCGACGCCCAGGGCCGCACCAGCTACGACCCCACCACCAGCACGAACACGGGGGAGCCCCAGTGATTTCCGTTTTCGACCTGCGGCAGAAGCTCATCGACGCCGCTGACGAACTGAACCTGCCGCTCACCCTTCGGCAAGTGGACGCGCTCACCACCCTCGTGGTGGCCCGCGCCTCCCGAGGTGTCGCGCCGCTGATGACCATCAGCAGCCAGCGCCACGCCGTCCTCGTTGGCTTGGCCGCCGGCGAGTCGGTCGAGGAGACGGCCGCGCGTCTGGCCCGGAGCTTGGAGACCGTCAAGTCGCACCGGAAGCACCTGTACGAGCAGCTCGGGGCCCGGAACGCGGCGCACGCCGTGGCGATCGCGGACCGCATGGGCCTGCTGCGTATGTCGCAGACGGAGACGCGCCCGTGAGCCGCCGCACCGTCCGCCAGGCCGCGGGCGCGTTCGCCCGGTACACGGTCATCTGCAGCATCGCCGCCCTTGTCGCGGACCTCCTGGCCGTCCCGTTCAACGGGCAGGCCTGGAGCGCCGTGTGGCTGGCCGCGATGGTCGTGACCTCGTACCTGCTGAGCGTGGCCGCCGACGCCCTCACCGGGCAGAAGGGCGGCCAGCGGTGAACCGACCAACCGTGACCGACCTGCGGGCCGTCCAGCCCCCGCGGGACGACGACCGGGTCCTCGGCCAGATCGAGCGCGGCGAGGTCATCGCCGGCGCGGAAGGCGCGCGGCGGATCGCTGCCCGCGCCATGGAGGCCTACGGCAATGCCGTCTGGGGCCCCGGCCCCGACGCCGACAGCGCGTGGGCTGACGCCGTCGCCGGTCTCACGCCGGGCGGCGCCCGGTGACTGATCCGAAGTGGGCGAAGCAGACCGAGCGGGGCCGGTACTACACCGACCCCGCCGGGGGCCCGGACCTGGTGTCCGTCACCAACGTCCTGTCCGTGGGGGTCGCCAAGCACGCGATCCCGCCGTGGGCCGTGAAGTTGACCGCGGAGTGGGTGCTGGAGCACCGCATCGAGGTCGCCCGCCGCGCCGTCAAGGACCGCGAGGCCCTGTTGAAGGAGATGAAGGCCGTCCACCGGAACGCCTCCGAGAAAGCCATGGACCTCGGCTCCCGGATCCACCACCGCGCGCACATGATGGCGCTCCAGGCTCCGTTCCCGGCCGACCCGCAGGTGGACCCGTACGCCCGGCAGTTGGTGCTGTTCTGGGAGCGGTGGGACGTGGACATCGACCAGGACATCCTGGCCGCGGAGATGACGTTCCTGCACCGCCGCCTCGGCTACGCGGGCACCGGCGACGTGGTCATGCTCCTGCGGACCGGCCGCCGCTGGGCGAGGGGGCGCCGCGCGAAGCAGCGGTGGCTGATCGACTACAAGTCCTCGGCGACCCGGCCCGCTTCGTCGGTGTACCCGGAGTACACGTTGCAGCTGGCCGCGCTCCGGTACGCGGAGACGGTCCTGCTGCCGGATGACACCGAGATGCCGGTCCCGCCGGTGGACCGCACCGGAATCCTCAACCTCCGCTCCCGCTCGCACGCCCTGGTGCCGATGCCCGGCAACCGCCGCGCCCACCGCGCGTTCCGTGGCGCGCTGCAGACCACCAAGTGGCTGCACGCGGCGGAATCCACGTACCCCGCGCTCCTGCCCCCGGTGGCAGAGGAAGCGCCCTTGAACCGAAAGGCAGCCTGATCATGGGTGGCCGCATCATCAACAAGCAGCGCCAGGCCCGGGAGTTGGGTCGACTGCGTACCGGGTGGAGCGTCCCGAACGAGGACGCCAGTAAGCGCCCGCGCCCGGTCAAGTCCAAGACGTGGGTGATCTCCAGCCACGCCGCGCACTACGTCGAGCGGGCCGCCGAGCTGTACGGCGGGAAGGTCGAGCGCTGGCAGCCGCAGGGCAACGGAGCCCCGCAGTTCCGGGTGATCACCCAGGCCGAGCAGCTCGAAGCCTGTCTGCCGGGCGGGGACCCGCTCTCGCAGTACAACGAGATGTGGACCAAGGGCGGCTGCCAGCGTCGCTGTGACGGCGAGACCGAGCAGCTCACCCGGCAGCCCTGCCGGTGCATCGCCGAGTTCGGCGAGGACTGGTACCTGCTGCGGCTGAACCCCTACAAGAAGGACAAGGTCTGCTCGGCCACGTCCCGCCTGAACGTGGTGCTCCTGGACATGCCCGACATGGGCGTCTGGCGCGCCGAGACCCACTCCTTCTATGCCTCCAACGAGTTGGCGGGCACCGTCGACATGGTGCTGTCCGGCACGGGCGGCAAAGGCCTGGTCCCGGTGACGCTGCGGATCGAGCCGCGCACCCGCGTGGCTCGTGGGGAGACGAAGCACTTCCCGGTCGTCGTTGTCGAGGTGCGCGGCGTGACCCCGCGGCAGGCCCTGTCCGGGCCGATCCCGACCGCCCTGGCCTTGAACCCGGCACTCGCCGGCGACGGGCCTCTCGCGATCGAGGCGCCGCGCCCCGACTACCTCGCGGAAGCCGAGGGCGCGCTCACGTCCGATGACGTGCGAGACGTGTGGCGCAAAGCCCGCGACGCGGGTCACGCCGACCCGCGAGGCAAGTGCGAGCTGTCCCAGCAGCTGGCGGTCATCGCCGCCCGGAAGGACGCCGAGGCCGCTGACGACCACCCGGGCCCGGGAGACCAGGAGCCCGACGAGGACGGCGTCATCGACGCAGAGGTCGTACCCGACGAGCCCGACGAGCCTGCCGCGCAGGGGTCCAGCTGGCCGGCGGCTGCCGCGCCCGGATCGGGGGCACGCCGATGACCACGTTCATCAACGCCCGTAAGGCTGCGTGGGATACGGAGACGTCGGGACCGGACCCGCTCGAGGACCGGATCGTCAGCGCCGCGTTCATCGTCCGCGGCGGCGACCACCAGGACCACGTGTTCTCTTGGCTGATCAACCCGCAGGTGCCCATCCCACCGGAGGCCACCGAGGTGCACGGCATCACCGACGCGATGGTCCAGGCCCACGGCCAGGACCCGAAGGTCGCGCTCGATGAGATCGCCACCAACCTCGCCCGCGCCGCGAAGTGGGGCTGGCCCATCATCGCGTTCAACCAGTCCTTTGACTGGTCGATCTTGTATTACGACCTGGTCCGGCACGGCCTGCCGACGGTCGAGGACCGCGTGAGCGGCACCCCGCTGCCCCTGATCGACCCGCACGTCATCGACCGGCACTACGTGGAGCGCCTACGGGGGAAGGGCCAGCGGAAGCTGAAGCCGACCGCTGGCCGGTACGGCGTGGAGCTGACCGACTGGCACACCGCCGAAGCGGACGCGCTCGCCGCCCTGTTGATCGCCGAAGCCCAGTTCCAGAGGTACCGGCCGCTCAACGACTTCACGCCGCCGGAGTTGTTCGCAGCCCAGCAGGAGTGGCGCGCGCAGCAGCAGGCCTCGCTGCAGGAGTACTTCCGCTCCGCGCCGCCCGAGGCCGGCGGAGACCCGGACAAGGTGATCGACGGCTCCTGGCCGCTGCTCCCGGCCCAGCGTGGGGGTGCCTCATGAGGTGGCCCCTGGTGTGGCGTAGCCGCCGCGACGAGGACCTCGCCGCGGCCAAGGCCGAGACCAACCGGCAGCGGGAGCGCGCCGAACGAGCCGAGGACATCGCCCGGACCGAGGTCGCGAATCGCAGGACGATCGCCGCCCAGTACTCCGCCCTGTACGACGTCAACGACCGCCTGGCCCGCCGTAACCGCGTGCTGTGCGAGCAGCTGGAGGCCGCGCAGGTCGGCTCCGGATTCGACCGCGCCAAGGCCGTCGAGACCGCGCAGCGGATCGCCCAGGCGCCACGCGCGATCGCTCGCGCCCGCGCCACCACCGCCGACACGGCCGCGAACGAGAAAGGGGCCTCCTCATGACGCTCGACCAGCTGACCCGACCGCTGTCCGTCCTGCGGCAGATCGTCGCCCCGACCGGCCGGCACCGCCTCCGCGGCCCCGCGCTGGTCGACCAGCCCGCCCTGCCCGCGCAGGCCGTGCTTGACGAGGAGGAGCTACAACGGCTGCTGGACCTCGGCGAGCTCGTTGCCACGGAGTCCGCCCGGTGCCCTGAGTGCCGCCGGGACCAGGCGCACGCCATGCACCGCGACGGCTCCCGGACCTGCTGGACGTGCGGCACGGCAACCCCGGCAGGTGCCCAGTGAACCAGCCCCTCATCGCCGCAGTGTTCGTGCTGGCCATCCCGGTCTTCCTGTGGCAGATCCGCCGCGCCGCCGCCGCAGTGGCCCGCGTCCAGGCCGACCTCGATGTCGTGCTCGCCGAGCAGCTGCCCCGGGCCGCGCGGCCCCGGATCGACACCCGGCCCGGCATCAACCTCGCGGACCTCGACGAGTGCGAACGCATCTGGTCCATGCCCGCCTACCTGGACCCCGGCCTCGCCGCTGGCCTTGACCAGCTCCGGGCCGCCGTCCGTGACGAGCAGCAGCAGGAAGGAGGACAGGCGTGACCCTCCTGGTCGACGCCCCGGCCGCGGCCGCCACCCTGGCGGCCGCGGACCGCGAGCCCCCGAACCACGACACGTTGACCTGCACCACCAGGTACAACTGCCGGCGCCCCGCGTGCGTTGAGCGGGCCAGAGCGAATGAACGCGCCCGCCGGAAGCTGCAAAGCCAGGGCGCCTACGCACGGTTCGCCGACGCCGAGCCCGTACGCCTCCACGTGCAGCAGATCATCGCGGCCGGCGGCACCGTGAACGCCATCGCCATCCGAACAGGGCTCAGCGACCGGACCGTGCGGGACCTCCTGCCGGTGCGGCCGGACGGCAGCCGCGCTCCTCTCAAGCACCGGATGCTCACCGAGAACGCTGAACGGCTGCTGGCCCTCAAGCCCGAGGACGTCATCCCCCAGTACGTGCTGGCGCTCGGCACCGTTCGCCGGCTCCAGGCGCTCGTCGCGGACGCATGGCCGATGGTCTGGGCCGCCCCGCGCGTGGGCCTCGGTTCCAAGTACGTGGGACAGCTCATGGCGCGCTCCGCTGCCTGCAAGGAACTCCCTGTTCTCGGAACGACGGCCCTGAAAGTGGCCCGCGGTTACGACGAGCTCCGCGGCAAGAGGTCCACCCGCTACGGCGTCAGCGCCAAAGGCGCCCGGTGTGCGCGCGCGCTCGCGAAGACCCGCAGCTGGCCGCCGACCCGCTACTGGGACCAGTTTCCGGGCGCGATCGATGACCCGCACTTCACACCGGACTACCAGCGGACCCGCCGGGAGATCGTCGCCGAGGACGCGCACTGGCTGATGACCAAGGGCCGCCTCAGCCGCGCGGACGCCGCGGAGCGCATCGGCGTCAGCACGTCGTACATCGACCACGCCTTCGCCGACTACCCCGAGTACGCGGTGGGGGTGACGGAATGAGGCCCCCGAACGCTACCCGCGCGGACATCGTGGCCATGCTCCGCGACGGCCACAGCAACACCCGTATCTCGACAGAACTGCGTTGCGACAAGGCCCGCGTCCGCCGTATCCGCGCCGAGCTCGGCCTGCCCGCCTTCGTGCAGACGGAGCGGACCCGCACCCTCGAGGAGAAGTGGGCGCTGTTCGTCAAGCCCGTCGAGGGCGGGCACGCGGAGTGGACCGGTACCCGCGGCACCGCCTCGGGCACGCCGCTGCTCTCCTACAAGGACAAGCTGTACAGCGCCGCGGCGATCGCCTTCCAGATCAAACACGGGCGTGAGCCGCAGGGCTACGTCAAGGCCGAGTGCGACTTCAAGCACTGCGTGGCCCCGGACTGCGTCGATGACGAGGCAGGCCGGCAGCGGACCCGCGAGCAGCTCCGCTACCTCATGGGCGGGCAGGAACGCCCTGCCCACTGCGTCCACGGCCACGACCAGGGCGAGCACGGCCGGTATGAGCCGAGCGGCACGGCCTACTGCGAGGCCTGCAAGCGCGAGCAGCGCCACACCGACCGGCAGGCGGTGGCCTCATGAGCCACTACGTCTACCCGGACACCGTCAGCCGCGACAGCGACTGGCGCGACTCCGCCGCCTGCTGCGACGAGGAAGACCCGGAGGTGTTCTTCCCGAAGGGCAGCGACGGCCCGTGGGTGCTCGTCATCGAGGAGGCCAAGGCTGTCTGCCGCCGCTGCCCCGTTATGGAGGAGTGCCTGCAGTGGGCGCTTGAGACGGGCCAGGACTTCGGCGTGTGGGGCGGCCTGTCCGAGTGGGACCGCCGCCGGCTGCAGCGCCGCGCGTCACGGCCGCCCCGAGAGCCGGCCGCGGAGCCTTCCTACACGGTCCGGAAGGCGGGGACGTTCGCGGAGACCATCCGCGGCGTCTACGACGACTGCACCAGCCCGCAAGAGGACGGCCACGTCATGTGGACTGGCCCCCACCCCTCGGTGTCCATCAACGGCAAGAACCACACCTTCAACCAGATCGCGTTCGAAGTCGGGCACGGCCGCAAACCAGACGGCCCCGTGAAGCGGACCTGCGACGTGTACCGGTGCGTCGCCGCCGGCCACCTCATGGACAGCACCATGCGCGCCGCCGCCAAGGCCAGCGTATGAACGCCTGCACCCACTGGATCGGGGCCGAGCAGCGGTACTGCCACTCCACGGAGAACGTCCGCGAGTACCTCTCCGGGCTGTGCTGCCCGCTCCACACGCCCGCCGCCCTCCGTGGCCTGCCGGAACCGGAGCCCGGCCCCGGCATGCCGGCCGGCGCCTGGACGACGCCGTCCCCGCTGTCCGACTCCCGCGTCCATGACGCCCGCGCGGTCGCCTCGGGGAAGCGCCGGGCCAACCCGCGGGAGTACCGGGCAGCGCAGGCCGCTGTCGGCCAACGCCCCGAGCTACAGCCGGCGCCCATCCGCATCGACGTGGGCCAGCAGGACGCCCGCGGGCGCCGGATCCGCGTCCCGACCGCCGACTACCGCTGCCCCGCCTGCCAGGAGACCGAGTCCGCGTCCGGGGACCAGGTCGCGCACTTCGCCAAGCACATCGAAGCCGAGCACGCCGAACGCTGCACGGCCGACCCTCAAGGAGCACAAGCCTGATGCCTCTTCAACGCCGCCCGTCCCAGCCTTTCAAGGGCGACGAGCGCATTGCGACCCGTACCCGAGCCGTCGAGCTCTACGAGGCCGGTCACACCACCCGGTGCGTCGCCGAGCAGATCG
Source organism: Streptomyces sp. NPDC001156 (assembly GCF_053598275.1). Lineage (NCBI taxonomy): Bacteria > Bacillati > Actinomycetota > Actinomycetes > Kitasatosporales > Streptomycetaceae > Streptomyces > Streptomyces sp. NPDC001156. The sequence continues at coordinate 9,418 of NZ_JBSFJX010000152.1, forward strand.
GCCGCCCGTGGTCCACGACGCGCCAGCTGCTGGCGGAGGCCGGCACCGTCTTCCGCCCGCGCGGCAGCAAGTCCCGCTGCACCGCCGACCACTGACCCCCCGACCGGCCGCGCGCCCCAACGCGCGGCCACCCGGGCGCCTGGCCCGCCAATCCCACGCCACCGGGCCAGGCGCCCGCTCTCAGCACAGGAGACCCACATGCTCCACATGACCCGCAGGAACCCGAACCTCACCGGCGAGGACCGCAAGGCGGTCGCCGAAGACCTCGCCGGCCTGTACCGGGAGGGCTACAGCATCCGCGGCATCGCCGCCCGCACCAGCCGCTCCTACGGCGCCGTGCACCAGCTGCTCCTCGACGCCGGCGTCACCCTCCGGCCCCGCAGCAGCGCCCGCGTCCGGTCCAACTGATCCGCCCCGCGCGCACCACCCAGCCCACCAGGAGGTCCCCACAGTGAGCGCCGCCAACGTCCCGATGCCGTCGCGCATCGCCCGCCTGCCCCGCGACAAGCATGGGCGCGCGGTGCCCTGGTTCGTGGCCTGGATCGACGGCGTACCGGACCACCGCGTCGTTGGCACGGGCAAGCTCGAGGACGCCGCGCGGTTCCGCGTCTGCTGGCTGTGCGGCGAACACCTCGGCGCGAACGCCGCGTTCGTCATCGGCCCCATGGGCGCGGTCAACCGGGTCTCCGCCGAGCCGCCCTCGCACCGCGACTGCGCCCTCTACGCCGTGCAGGCCTGCCCGTTCCTCACCCACCCCAACATGCGGCGCAGGGAGACCGGACTGCCCGAGGCCGCGCAGGAACCGGACGGGACCATGATCCGCCGCAACCCGGGCGTCGCCCTCGTCTGGGTCACCCGCGACTGGCGCCTCCAGCCCCGCCACCGGCTGTGGACCGTCGGCGACCCGATCGAGACCCGCTGGTACGCCGAAGGACGGCCCGCCACCCGCGACGAGGTCCTCGCCGCCATCGACTCCGGGCTCCCGCTCCTGCGCGCCGAGGCCGAGCAGGACCCGCGGCCGGCCGAGGCCCTCGCCGAGCTGGACGCGCAGCACGCCCGCGCGCTGCAGCTGGTTCCCGCATGACCGCGCGGACCTGGCGACCGGACGGCCCTGGTTCCTTCCAGGCGCCAGCTGGCGTGCAAGCCGTTCGGGACCGCACCGGCCGCGTGTGGCGGCGCAGCGGGGCCCGCTGGACCGCGAACGGCACGGAGTTCATCCGGTGGCGGGTGCTGGTCGCCGAGCACGGTCCGGTGGCCGAGGGGGACTGAGCCCGCGGATCTTGCCGGAACGGTTCCACAACATCACAAAGCCCCGCACAAGGTGCGGGGCTTGGGAACGAGGAGGGGCGCGGTGTCAGAGGTTGACGGAGGCCTCGGTGTCGCCGAGCGCTTCAAGGGCGCGCTCGTAGAAGTCGAACGGCACGAGGGCGGCAACGGGCCTGCGCGCCTTGGTGCTGTCGACCACGACCACCGGCTCTCCCGTGTACCTCACCCGCATGACCTGTTCCGTGAGGTTGCTGCGGATCTGACCGACGGTGCGCTCGGCGGGCTCCAACTCCCTGGGCCCTGCTGCCCACGGGGAGCTGTTGACGTTGTAGGCCGGGCGTTCGTCGAGGATCGCCTGGACTTCTGCGGCGCGGGCTGGCGGCCTGGTGTCGAACCACTCGATGGTCTTCTTCGCCACCTGCGGCCACCACTCCTTGTTGCGCTCGTGGTCCGCGAAGCGGCTCTCGACATTCGCAGTGATGCCGACGTACAGCAGAGCACCGCCCTTGTCGTAGAAGCGGTACAGGGCGGTGCGGTGATCATCGAGCCACACGGGCGGACTCCTCGGTCAGGCCGGGGAGTCTCCCTCCTCCGGCTGCTGCTTCTTCGCCTCGATGGCTTCCGCGTCTGGCACGGGAACGATCGCGGCCACGCGTCGGCCCCGGCTGGTCACGTAGGTGATCCGGCCTCGGACGGCGGTCTCGTTCACGACGTCGGACAGGGCGGCCCGCAATTCGCGGATGCCGATCTCGGCGCTGGTGTTCGCAGGCATACGCACAGGGTAGCTGAGGTACGCCTGCGTACCCGAGTGTACACATTCTTGGTAGAGTCGACGCAGGAGATCACTCCTGTAAAGCCGCCCTGAAGGGGGGTCGCATCGTCACGCCTTGATCAGAACGACCCAGAGAGAGAACCCAGTTGAGCACTCAGGAGCAGGCCACGTGAAAGTCCGCCGTTCCCGACTCACCGAGGACTACGTGCAGGTCCCTAACCGGTCCGTGCGCGACGCCCGCCTGTCCTACATGGCTCGGGGCATCCTCGTTGAGTTGCTCAGCCGCCCCGACGGGTGGGAGGTCACCGCCGACGAGCTGTGGCGCCTCGCTACCCAGGCACGGGGGGAGAAAGGCGAGGGCCGGCGGTCCTTCCGGGCCGCGTTCGCGGAGTTGAAGGAGTACGGCTACATCAGCAGCCAGCGCGAGCAGCTGCCCGGCGGTCGTCACGGCACGGTCCTCACGGTCTACGACATCCCAGGTCACGCCGACGTACCGGCAGGTGGTACCTCGGGCGACTCCGCGCAGGGAGAAAGCGCAGGTCGCTCCGACGTACCGTCAGGTGGTACGCCGGACGGCTCCGACGTACCGCACGGTGGTACCCCGGCGCGACCTGCACAGAAGGACGTTTCCGCAGGTCGCTCCGACGTACCGCTTTCCGACGTACCACACGGTGGTACGTCTAATAGAAAACGGTCTACGAAAACGGGAGAGAAAACTGGTGGTGACGGCCGTAGGCCCACTACCGGTAGTACGGGGCGCGCCGCCAGCGGCTCCGCCGCGCTGCAAGACGAGCCCGACGCCGAGACAGCCGAGACAACCGCCGCCGCCATCGGCTGCGTGATCGGACTCCTGCCCCGCCCCCTCCGCGACCAGCTCCCCAGCCCCGTACCCCGGACTGTCGTAGACACCATCACCACCGAACTCCGGGCCGGGATCGCCGCGGAGGCCCTCATCGCCCGCGCAGAGCGCCGCTGGCTGGCCCACGGCTACGACCTGGACAACGACACCACCGGAGGCGGCCCCGGCCTGCTGCGCCCCGTAGGCGTCGCGGTCGCCCTGCTGCGCCGCGGCAAGTGCACCCACCCCCGCTGCGATGACGGCGTGGACATCGACACCCGCGAGCCCTGCCGCACCTGCGAACGCGAAGCCGAAGACCGCCGGGCCGCCCAGACCGCGCCGGTACAGGGCACGTTCCTGGCCGCCGTCCCCGACCTCAACCCCGCCCCGGCGCCCGAGCCGCGGCCCGGCCCGATGCGCGACTGCCACGGCTGCCAACGCCCCAGCCGCACCCTGCCCGCAGACGGCTGGTGCCGCGACTGCCGCCCCGACAACACCGAGAGGACCGGCACCGAATGACCAGCCCCACCGCCGAAGTCGACAGCCAGCAGCTATTCCAGGCCCTCGCGCACGGCGTCGCCGGCGACGACGCCGCCGCCTGGAACCTGATCCGGCCCCTCGTCCACCGCGACGAGGCCGCCATGTTCGGCGTGTTCCTGGGCCTGGCCGAGTCCGCCGCGTTCGACTCCATCCAGCAGCACGGTGCCGGCGGGTTCGTCCTGGAGGTCGAGGACGTCGAGACCGGCGCCGAGAGCAGCGTGGACGTCCTGCCGCCCGGTGTCCGGTTCGCCGGCCAGTTCCTGACCGCGTGGGCCAACCGCGACCAGGGCACCGCCGAGGCCCTGTACGCCGCGCTCCGCAGGTCCGACCCGGAGGAGCTCGGCGTCGGGCTGCGCGCCCTGTACGAGATGGCCGTCGTCTCGCTCCGCGCCTTCTGCGAGCGCAAGCGCGAGGAGCAGGGCAAGTGACCTTCCCGATCCAGCTTCCGCCGCCCGGCCCGGCCCTGCGTCTCCACCAGGCCGCCGCCCGTATCCGGGCCGCCGCCGACCTCGCGCAGCGGGACCTCGACAGCGACAGCTTCTGGCGCTGCTACGACCCCGCCACCGCCTGGCGCGACGGCTTCACGAACGGCATGGGCGGCGTGTGCTCCGACCTCGCCGGCCTGTTCACCCCCCAGCTCGCGCTCCACATCGCGGACTGGCTGGTCACGGTCGGCGCCCACGCCGTCCGCCACGGCCCGGACTCGATCCCCGCCCCGGCCGCCGCCATCGCCGACGCCCTCGCAACGGAGCAGACATGAGCACCGCGTACGAGCAGCTCCTCGCCGAGCAATGGCCCACCGGCACCTTCGGCCAGGCGCTCCCGCCGGCGCCCGACCCGGAGCCCGAGCCGCTGCATCGGCCGATCACCCCGTGGACGCCGGAGGAGCAGGAACGGCACGTCGCCGACCTCCTCACCGGCATCAGCGGCTGGCACTTCACGGAACCCGACCCCGAAGCCAGCACCCCGAGCACCCCGACCCTCCGCCTCGTCACCGACGAGCCCGACACCAGCGCCGCATAGGAGCAGCCACGTACCCCGCCCTCTTCGCCACCCCCGGGCATCCGCGCCCTCGCCGAGGAGATCGACGCCGAACGGCAGAGCCAGATCACCACGTTCGGCGACCAGCGCTACCCCGACGGCACCGCCGCCGACTTCACCGCCCGCGCCATGCGCTTACGGGGCCATGATCACTCGCGCCAAAGCAGCGCCACCCCAAAGCCGCTCCACCGACCGCTCTTTCCCCGTCAGCTTCATTCACCAATGGTTTCATGCACTCGTGGCGTCATCGATCAGGCCGTACGGAGGCTTTTGAGGATCACCAGAGAAACTAATACACACGAACGGTTCGACTGCTGTCGGCGGTACGTTGTCAACAATGATGACCTGAGCGCCCTCGCCCGCACCACTTAGCCAACTCCTCAAGTGACCATAGACCTTATTTACGATGACACCGGCCACAGAGTCACTAATTTCGGCATCACCGGATTTTCGCCCCTCCGGCGCCAAGTTCTTTTGCGGGCTATCGATGAGCAAGAACCCCGGGTGCCTGCCTTCTTCCTCGTAAGCGAGTTCAAAAAGCGTCAATTCCCAGGCGAGCGCCAGAAGAGTCAAGGCACCTGATGACCCCACGCGGTCGTAGCGCAGCTTTCTAACATGCGGGATCAATTGTCGATCGATCTCAGCATCCGAAAGCTTCGGGAACCCAAAGTCGGTGAGGATTTCACCGAATCTCTCCGAAAGGCTACGCAGGAGATCATCTCGCCCCCTTTGATTCTCCTGGATCTCCCTAAGCCGCCTATTGGTTTCGGCGAGCCTGCCTGTCAACAAATCTACGTGCTGAGCCTTCGCTTCTACGGATTCCAGCATCGACCTCTGCTGCACTACAGCATTCTTCGCCGCCTCAGCATCGCTAACCGCCTTGGCAACCCTGTCCCTTTCAGCGAGCAGCGGAGTTACAGCTTCCTGGGTAACGGAATCTAGCTGGCGTTGCAGCGATAGAGCGAGCACGTCAGACTCATTACTTACTTTCCGCGCATGTCTAACTTCTGTCTCTACCTTTTCGATGTATTCCTTGAGTTCGTTGAGGCGGCGTTGAGTGCTCCTCAACTCTTTACTAACGTCGACGTCCTGCCCTTCACCTTCCGCCAGATCGTAACCATTCAAACCATCCATTCGACTGTCTTCTCTTGCCGAATCGAGGGAGTGGTGGAGCAAACCAGGAACATGGGACCTACAGAGACTGCACTGATCGCCTTCAATAGATACGGGCCCGTCTAGTTCACTCGCGCAAGCCGGACACACCGTGACGCTGAGGGGATCGAAGAGCCTCCTAGCCTCAACCAACATCGTTAGTTTTCGGACGTCGTCAGCGTATTGAGCGCGCAATGGAACAAGGCGCCTTAGCAGGGTTTCCCTGTCCCTGAGGCGGGCTCCTGCCTCGCGCGCTTCTCGCGAGCGCGTCAGATATTCGTCACGCAACTGTGACGCAAAAGAAGTTCGCTCCACGGCGTGCTCATCAAGCTGAGCAAGGTCTCTCCGCGCTCGCCGCAGAGAGGCATCACACTGCTCTGCTCGCTCCTCCAGTTGGAGAGGACCTGTGATGCCCTGATCCCGAAGGAAGGTCCAAAGCGCTTTGCTGCCGGCCCGCTCTTCCGCAAGTTCCGCGCGCAGCTGGTTAATCTGCTCGCTAAGGGCCGACCCGACTTCATCGTAGATGCCGAACATCAGGTCGACGACCTGTCGGAGTTTGTTTGCCTTAAATGGGTGATGCTCAAACGTTAGATTTTTATTGTCAAGCCGCGTATTTGTCAGGAACCATAGTGGCGTGAGATCCCTGAAACTCAGGGCATGAGTAACCGAATCTGCCTTTGTCGGAGCCTGCCTGAGCCGAATACCATCGAGCCCACAGAGTTGCAACAAAAACTTTGAAACATTCTCCTCGGCCGAGATGTCTGCTGATAGTAGGCGAGGGAAGCCCGTGGCATCCCTCAGTGTCCCCTTGAACACGCGTACCGAATTTGCACCACCATCGATCGACCGTTCCAGAACGTACCATGCTTCTCTGAATCCCCAACGAGCGGCGTCCGGGGACTCAGCAAGAGAAGCCACCTCTGGCTCAGTAGCGTTGGTGGATTCACCCTCGGCCTCAAGTACAGGCTCGTAAGCCATGATGCCAAGGCGGGCTGTGTGAACACCTTCTACAATCTCGATGTGCTCTGGATGCTTACTGGCGCCCAGGCAATAATCGATAAATTCGAGGATCGTCGTCTTACCTGTTGAGATTTGCCCAGCAATTACCGACAGAGGGCTGAAATCTCCTTCCTCATTCGAGAAATCTACAAGGTAGTTTTTCCGGTAGCCCCGCAGTTGAAGCCCTAGGATCCGGATCCCGAACTCGCGCATGATATGTCTCCCACCCGCTCTTAGTCGCCGTACAGGTCAAGCAGCGCAGGATCAGCACGCAGCCAAGTCCGGCAGTTTTCCTGTAGCTTTTTATCCGAAAGCCGGTGCAGGCGGGATCCAATTACCTCAGCGCTATTACGGTATGAGTCGGCATATAGGCTGCACAGTTCATGTGCGACAGCAGCCCCTTTGGATGTAATCACAAATGTCCTGAAGCCATCTTTCGCCTTCACCTTAGCCAGCGCGTAGGATACGAGAAGGGATAGATCATGTTGGATCCTAGAGCGACGTGTTGCGAATCTTTGGCCGGGCGAGGCATAAGTAATAGGTTTCGCAGCGAAGCCAGCTAGCACTAGTCGCTTGTATGCGGGGTCTCCCTCATTAATGATCAAGAAGGGATTCGCGGCAAAGAAGTCCAGCATTCCCAGCCGGTCTAGCCCCACCGTCCACTCATTCGAGTCGATTACCTCAAGCAGCAACAGCAGCTGGGCAAGCCGGAATGCTGGGTCATCCTCTGGTCGGAACGCTGGCTCCAATCCGTCCTTGACTTGACTGCCATGTGAGGTCACGACCCATCACCCTCTTTCTGTTCTGCCGTGTCTTGAGTCGTTGTATCTGCGTGGGATGCTCCCGAAAGCCCAACTAGTGTGCCGGACGTAGCGTGTTCAGCATGCTGCTTCGCTATCTGCTGAAAATCACGGACCCAGCCAGCCCGGCCGTCGTTGACGCGCTGGTGGACGAGACCGAAGGCGTGAATCAATCCGCAGCTAATTACCTTAGGCATCGCAGGGTGATGTTCGCGGACTGCATCCATCACTCGTTCGTAAAGGCCGGGAAGCTGTCGACCAGGGTGCGACTGGAGGGCGCTGTTGAAACGTTGTGACCATAGAGATGCTATGACAGCGCGAGAATCCACCAGAGCCGATATCTCTTCGGGCACGGCCTTGTCGGCAATTTCTCTGCTGACAATCTCAGCGTTAAAGAATTCTTCCTTGGCTTCATCGCATGCCAACATGCCTGCTTCATGCATTTGCCGGACAAAAAGCGCACCGTCGTAGCGCTCAGGGTCCTGCAAGGTAACCACTGGGCGGGTAGGTATATCGGGCACAGTCGCAATGGCATTGAAGTATTGTTCCCGTACAGCCCTAGCGTCTTCCGCTATCAGCAGCCTTCTTAGTTTAGCTTCATTCCAAAGGTCAATTACGACCGAACCTTCACTCTCCTTCTTCTTCTTCCATTTCTTCCACCACTGCTCGTTCGGTCCATCGAAATTACATGGCATGCAAAGAGTCCACGAGGCCAGCGTGTAGCCGTTTTCCCGTGCTGATTTCAACGCACTTTCATAGGCCTCGCGAACTTGAGACTGCTGAGATTTATTGAACCCATCTATGAAATATTTCGATTGCCAAACGGAGACATCGTCTCCGAAGAGCTGCCCAACATACGCGTCAATACCCCAGTCTCCAGGATTCGCTTCGATGGTCGAAACTTCGGGATACCGCACTCCCACGAGGTCAACAACCATACGCTCGAAAATAGCTCGCCCGCCATCAGTAGAGGCGGCCCTAACGCGCAAAATATTGAAATCGATGAGTCCGGAAGACTGAAGTGAAACTTGCATTATTGGCATCACTCGCTTCAAATAGACCGCAACGGTATGTACTTCTTTTTAGCTCATCGATACAGATAGTTTGCCACGGTCAACCCACCGTGACTACGGAATGGACGAGGTTTGCGGACCCAAGACCTTCGTCTTGATCCGCAGCAACGCATGTCGCCTGCATGATGGCGCCCTCAGCCGACCAATCGCCCAAGGGGGCCCTCGACCCTAGTTGCGGAGCCCACAGCTGCCGTGCTGGGCACCCAAGCGCAGCTGGCGACCTCCGTACACCGTGGAGGGAGCGGCACCGTTGAGTGTGTAACTGCGTGACAACGCCGACGAACAGCGGCGGACGAGCGCGAACGCCTGCGGACCATCAGCGCAGGTGAAAGCCACACCAGCTGATGGCCACGCCATCCCCCAAGTTGCTTCGGGACGAAGATGTCGCCGTGCCACAGCCGTGCCAGATGCAGGGGTCAGCAGCAGTCAACAAGGGTGGCTGGCGGGTGCATCCGTGCCCGCTAGCTCGGCCGGCGAAGCGGCAGGCCACTGGCCCGGCGCCCCAGCCTCTCTCCTAGAGTGGTGAGTTCGCTACCTGGTTGCCGACGTTCGTGATCAGTGTTGAAGTGCCGCTTTGGCGGCCACGATGATCAGACCGAGCACGAGATTGACAGCGCCGGCGGACACCACGGTCGGTCGAGAGGCGCCGGCCCGTAGGACCGCTGCACTGGCCCACAGGACTTGCTGGCCCACAGCGACGCCGAGCGCCAGCCACGCACCGCCCCTGAGACTCAGGCTCAGCAGCGGGCTGATCGCGACAGCGACGGCTGGCAGAATCGCCGCCTGCGCGATCGGCC
>NZ_JBSFJX010000153.1:0-18688 GCF_053598275.1 Streptomyces sp. NPDC001156
TTTTTAACCCCCCCCCCCACCCCCTCTATCAACACCACCAAAAACCCACCCTTCCCCACCCCCCCCCTCTCCCCATCCCCGGGCCTGCGCGGGGGGCGCCGCCCCGCGCCGGCCCCCCCCGCCCCTCCCGCCGCGCCCCGCACGGGATCTCCCCGTGCGGCCCGTCTCTGTGTCCGGCTCGGTGCTGTTACGGCAGGTCTTCCAGCCGGGCGAGCAGGCCCGCAGCGGTGGCGACAGCCGCGACAGCGTCGGCGCGGGTCCAGTCAAAGTTCTCGGTCGTGCCCGAGTCGTCGTGCGGAGCGCCGCTGAAGAGGGCGTAGGCGCTCTGGGTGAGCACCGCCCACGGAGCGCAACACGGCGCATGAGGGGAGCCTTTCGACGGAGTGTGGAGGGATCGGGCCGGCCGCGACTGATCCTTCAGGGCGCCTGGGGTGCGGGCCGTGCCCGGGCGTGCCGCTCCCACCTGCCGAGTCGGTGAAGCCGTCTGCTGTCCCGGGGGCAGGAGGGACCATCTCACCAGGCCCGGTGCACGCCGTGGGGATGGCGGGGGCCGATCCCGTGGTGCGGATCGGCGGCCGGGATCGCCGCCTCAGGGTGTGGGAGCCGGGCGCGGAGCCGGTCCGGCGCGTCGACGGGACAGCGATGGTCGTGTCGCCGAGTAGTCCCCGTCACGGGGCCGGGTGTCCGTTCGCAGGTCGGTGTCAGGCGCGGGCGGCGTAACTCCGGTACCGCGGGCGGGGCGGATGACGCTCCCGTACTCCTTGACCAGGCAGGCCTCTGACATGACATTCACCGCCCCGCAGCAGGTCGCACTCGCCAGTCCCGTGCGTCCGGCGCTGTCGTCCCGCACCGTCATCGCGACGCTCCTGGGCACCACACTCTTGCTGAAGTCCTCGGGGTTCGCCTTCGACTACCTCGGCTACTACGTCGGTGCGGCGCACGGCACCACGGCGGCGGGCGCCGCGCTGACGGTGTTCGGGGTCGGCTGGTGCCTCGGGCAGGCCGTCTGCGGGGCGATGACCGACCGCATGGGCCAGCGCAACACCTTGCCTGTGTGGCTGGTGGCATCGGCTGCGGCGTGCGTGGCTCTGGCCGTGGTCAGCGCGCTGCCCGCGATCGTGGCGATCGCGTTCTTTCTCGGCTGCACGATGGAGGTCCAGCGCCCGGCGGTGTCCGCCGAGATCAACGAGCGGGTCACCAGCGAGTCCGGCCGTACCCGTGTCCAGAGCTGGATGTACTGGATGGCGAACGTCGGGGTGTCCCTGTCCGGCGGCGTGGGCGGATATCTGGCGCACGAGCACGGCTACCGGATTCTTTTCGTCGCCAACGGCGTGGCCTGCGTGGCGGCCGCGGTGATCGCCCGCCGGGTCCTGTCCCCCCGCCCGGCCCGCGTGCCCTCGGCTGCGGCGTCGCTCGCCTACCGGCAGGTCCTGTCCGACCCGGCGCTGCGGTGGATCGCGGTCGCCGCCGTCGGGGCGATGATCAGCGCCTACGGTCTGGTCAGTGTGCTGCCGCTGGTGATGAGCGCCGACGGTCTGCCTCCGACCGCCCTCGGCACGGCGATGATCGCGAACACCGTGGCCGTCCTGGTCCTCAGCCCGCCGCTGACCCGGGTCCTGGTCGGCCGCAACGAGAGCATCCGCTACCCGCTCGCACCGATCCTGGCGGTGGGCTGCCTGATCCTGGGGGCCTCCATGGGGCTCGCGGCGCTGCAGCACACCAGCGTCGGCTACGCCGTCGCCGCGGTGCTGATGGTCCCGGGCGAGATCTGCTACAGCGTCGCTCTCGGAGCGTTCCTCGCCACGGCCGCGCCCGCCGGTGCCATCGGCCGCTACCAGGCGGCCCTCAGCAGTGCCTCGGCCCTGGCCTCCCTCACTCCGCTCGGTATCGCGCTCGCCCTGAATGCCGGTGGCCGCCTACTGGTGGCCGCCCTGCTGATGGGCACCGCGCTGCTGGCGGCCTGGGCCTGTGTGCCGTTGGCCAGGGCGCTGCCCAGCAGGCCCCGCCCTTAGACCCGATCGCGGTCCCCGGGGGGCGCCCCCGGCCGCGCCACCGACATTGCTGCGAGGAAGGACATCATGAGGATCGCTGTCGTCGACGGATACTCCACCGGAGCCACCCTGGCCCAGCGCCTGCACGCGGCAGGTATCGAGTGCCTGCACGTTCAAAGCCGCCCGGCCGGCGACTTCACCCCGTACCTGCTGCGGTCGTACCGGCCCGGCGACTACACCTGCGACCTCGGCTACGCCCCCGACACCGGGGCGCTGGTCACGTGGCTGAACAACGCCCGGGTCTCTCGCGTCATCGCCGGCACCGAGTCCGGGGTCATGCTGGCTGAGTCCGTGTCCCTGGCGCTGGGCCTGCCCACCAACTCCCCTGCCCAGCCCGCCGCATGCCGGGACAAGGCCCTGATGGCCAAGGTGGTGCGGGCAGCGGGCCTGGCGACGCCGTACGCGACCACCGCCCGCTCCGCCACGGAGGCTGCGGAGTGGTTCGCGACCTCCGGACTGCCGGAAGCGGTCGTCAAACCCCGCGCCAGCGGGGGCAGCGATAACGTCCGGTTCTGCAGCACGCCCGAGGAGGTGGCCAAGGCCGCCGCAGCCGTCCTCGACGGTCGCAACATTTTCGGCGAGCCGAACACCACGGTCCTGGTGCAGCAGCGCCTTGAGGGCATCGAGTACTACGTCAACACGGTCTCCGCCCGCGGCGTGCACCGGGTCGCCGAGATCTGGCGCTACACCAAGCGGCGCGGCCCCGCCTCGACGCCGATCTACGATTTCGAGGAACCGGTGTCCGTCTCCAGCACGGTGGGACAGATCCTGCGGTCCTTCACCGTCAGTGTCCTGGACGCGCTCGGTATCACCGAGACACCGGCCCACACCGAGGTCATGCTCACGGCCGACGGGCCCGTCCTCATCGAGACCGGCGCCCGCCTGGGCGGCGCCACCGCACCCGGCATCGTGGAGAAATACTGCGGCACATCCCAGACGTCGCTGGCCGCCGCCGCACTCATCGATCCGGCATCCCTGCCCGGCTTCAACGACACCCACGACCGGCACGTCGGGGCCCTGCGCAACGTGGAGTTCATCAACCCCGTCCGCGGCCTGGCCAGCGCAGACGCCCTCACCAAGGTCGCGTCACTGCCCACCGTCGTGCACGTCGCCTACGCCACCGACCCCGGCACACTCCTGGAACCGACGTCCGACCTGCTCAACTCCCCCGGATACGCCTACCTCGCCGCCGACCACCACCAGGACATCGAGCGGGACTACACCACCCTGCGGGCCTGGGAGAGCGAAGGCCTCCACACGATGTGACCCACACGTCGGGCGCCCGCAACCGGCACCGCCGGCAAACGTCCGAACCGATACCTCTCACCAACTCCTTCCGCATGGCCCCGACCTGCGCGCGTGAGGCCCTCGAGCGGGTGCGCCCTGGCCGAGCGCACCCCTCCCAGGTCTGCCACCAGGTAGCATCCGGCAGCAACTCACCCGGGACGAAGGAGTGTCACTGCCGTGGCCGCAAACCCAGACAGCCCGCGCATCGAAACCCTCTACGCACAGCAGTTTGCCGCTGACCTTGAGAAAAACCGCGGCGCGCAAGAAACCGTCCTCCAGCGCATCGCGGACGCGCAGGAGGAGCTGGAGCAACTCAAGAGGGACGAGGAGTGGCTCGTCCGCATACAGAGCTCGCTGCCCACACCCCACCAGGCAGCCGGCACGCCCGATGCGGCCGAACCCGAGCAAGCCCCTGTCCCGCAACCACGCCAGGAAGAGACCGGCCACGCGCCGGGAAAGCAGGCGCAGCCCAGCGGCACGGCGAAGAAGGCCGCCGCGAAGAAGACCGCGGCCAAGAAGGCCCCGGCCGGCAAGGCGGCCGCGCGTAAGACCGCCGAGCCCTCGCTGCGCGAGCTCGTCGAAGGCATCCTGCGCAACCACACCGGTGAACCCCGCATGGTCAGCGAGGTCCGCGAGGAGCTGATCGCGGCCCACCCCGACCGGTCCCCCTCCCCTCAGTTGGTGCGCAACGCCCTCGAGGCCGGCGTCGCAAAGGGCCGCGTCGAGCGGGCCAACCAGCAGGGTTCGGTGATGTACACGCTGGCCAAGCCTCCGGCCGCCACGGTTGAGGGGGCGGGCGACGGCGTTGCCGCCGAGGAAGCCGAGAAGGCAGCGGCGCCCGCCTGACAGGCGGTGCGCCGGGCGAGGTGGGCCCGTTCAGGCGGGCCGGATCCCGGAGCCCGGCTGGTGCAGCTGGAGATGGTGTGCCTGCTGCCGCTGCTGGGCGGTGGCATGGTCTGCACCGCGCTCTGGCGTCTTCACGGGCTGCGCTGTGCGGTTGCGGGAGTCGGCCGCAATCTGGGCGGCATAGCCGAGGACGCCGCCGCCCCGGGTCGGGCGTAGACCGGCGACCGAATCCAGGGCCTTGAGCGCGCGCAGGGTGACCGGGCGGCTGGCGCTGACGTCCTGGAAACGCTGCTCAGCGTGCTCGTGCCAGGCGCGGGCCTCGTCGACCTGCTGCACGGTCACTGCCGGGGAGCCGAAGTCGACGTACCCGTTCGTCAGCTTCTCCTCCAGTGTCGTCACGGTGCGGGCCGCCTTGGCGGCCGCCTCGTAGGCCTCCTGGTAGCCCCGTTGGCCGACCGGCCCCCGGTCGACCAGGAGGCTGCGCAGGTCGCGCATGCTCCAGCGCCCGGCGGTCTGGGGGTAGAGGCGTTGCCGCGCGTCGCGGGTCAACTGCCGCTGGATGCCCAGCACCTGGTCGATGCCCTCCTCCGCCGCATCCACCCGCGCCATGAACGCCTCATCCAGCGCCACCCTCTCGCCCACGGTGCGGGGCGCGGGCACCTCGGTGGGCTCGGAGAAGGCGATGACGGCCTGCTGCTTGGCTGTGACGGCGGCCGCCTCGACGTCGGCCAGGATCGATCCGTGCATCAACACCGCGTGCCGGGCGGTCAGCTCCTCCAGCCACTGCTGGAAGTACCGGACGTTGTCCCGGGCGTCCGCTTCCGCGTTCCGCACGTGCCGGGCCTCCCACCGCTGCTGGGCGGGGGCGAGCTGGTCGAACGCCTTGGCCCGCTCTGCATCGCGCGGACGGCCCGCGACCCAGCTGGCGGCGTCGGCAGCGGCCTGGAGAAGCCAGCTCTCCGCGCGCACCAGATCGGCCGTGACCATCTCAGCCTCCCGCCGCGCGAGCGGGGACATCGCGCGCCACGCGGCAGCGGCCTGACCATCCGTGACCTGCCGGGGAAAGCCCGGCAGTGACGGCGGCTCCGGTTCGGCGGTCTCCTCGTACCCGGCCACGGCGGCATCCGGGGCGGCGACCGCATCGGCGAGGAGCGTGCGGGCACGGGTCAGCAGCTCCTGCCCGGGGCCCGGAGTGTCGGCGTCATGGGCAAGCCGCTGCACCACCGTGCGGGCGGCCCGGCGCACCGGATGCTCCGGGGCGGGATACACCGCCACGAGCTCGGCGGTCTCCGGTACGCGGAAGGACAGTTCGTCAAGCAGTTGGTCCTGGGTCTGCTCGACGCGGTCACGGAGCTGGCCGATCGCGGAGGCGAAGGAGAGCTCCTCTACGAGCCGGAACGCTGCGAACAACTCCGGCACTGAGGCAGTCCCGGGCTCCTCGGCCAGCACGAGGGCGCCGAGCATCTGGCGGGCGGCCTCGCGTGCCGCCTCGCATCCCTCCTGCAGGTCGGGCCGTTGCGCCTCCGGAGCTTCGCTGGCCTCCTCCGCCTGCCGGCCCTCGGCGGGCTCCTCGTCGGCTGTGCCGGCCGAGGCGTTGCCGGGGACGGCGTACTGGGCGCGCAGATGGGCGAGCAGCGCCTCATCGGGGACGGCGCTCATCGCAAGCGCCCAGATCTGGCCGCCGCGCCGCCAGGCGTCCAGGTCCGGGGCAGCAGGCCGCCACTGGGCGGGATCGTCGGACGGCACGAACCGGATCCGCGTATCCAGCCAGTCGGCCGCCTCACCGGCCAGCGCGTCCTGCAGCAGATCCGCGTGCACGGCGGCCGGCACTGCACGCTCGGCATCCGCGAACAGCTCACCGACGGGCAGCGGCCGCCACGTGACGCCGCCGTCGTCGCTGACCTGCCCGGCCACCGCCAGGCCCTCCTCCCGTTCATGGGCGAGGTACCAGCGCATCGCCAGGACCGGATCACTGATCAGCAGCAAGGGTCCCGGCTCACCGGCCAGCCGGTAGTCGGTGTAGGTGCTGGACAGGATGTACAGGCGGTCGGTGTCCACGCGCGATCTCCCCCTCCTCGACGGCGGTACGCCGCCCGGGCATGCGGTGCCTTCCACGCTGCAGCTCACCCACCCCCCACGGCAGGCCACCCGCACGGCCTTCCCTCCCGGCGGGAGGAAATCCGCACCCGGACTCCGCCCCACGGTCCAGCCGTAAAAACGGCAGTGCCCGCCCGGGCGGATACGCCGTGCCCGGGCGGGCACTGGAGAGCCGCTGCTGTTACCGCACGCAGCGCACGGACTGGCGCACGGAGCGGACGGAAGCGAACTGGGTCATCGAGAACTCCTGAAGAGTCGAGACATGTCGGCCGGACAGAGCAGATCTCAGCAAAACCAACTCCCCATCACCAGAGGCGAAGTAGGGCATAATCGGCTAATCCCCTGGGGTGGGACACAAGCTGCCACCACGGTCTTCAGGACGGGAGAAACCCGTCCCCACCGGATGGTCCGGCCCGCCTGACGGACCCGCGCCTCCCCACTCAGGGCGACGAACCCACAACCTCGTGCCGTTGGACCCCAACGTCCAATGTCAGTTGGGGTGTTGTGTCGTTTCGCAGTGGCGCGTCGGTGGCCTCCTGGCTCGACCGCAGGGGCCGCCACCAGTTGTGCGGTCAGTGCCGTCCTGTGCCCGGCGCCGGCATCTACTCGGGCATCATGCGGTGGGCCCGGCCCGCCCGGCGGGAGCTGTCAATCGTGCCCTGCTGCTGCTCGCCGGTACGAGTGGGGGCGTGTACTGGGCCACTCAAGACAGCTCCGACCAAAGCAGCCCGCAGCAAAGCAGCTCCGCTTCAGACGCCGGAGTGCAACCGAGCCAGGACGCCGAGGTGGCCGACGGCGTGATCGCCGCAGGCGACTGTCTGCACGCCAGCGGCACGGCTTCCGACGCCGCTGTCGAAGAAGTCCGTTGCTCCTCCAGCGAGGCCCAGTACAAGGTCGTCCAGAAGGTCAGCGGCACCCGCGACGACAGCAAGTGCGACGCCGTCACGGAGGCGACTACCACCTACGTCCAGTACGGCGGTGGTTTCGACGCAGTGCTTTGCCTGAAGGAAGTCAAATAGCGCGGTGCAGGCCGGAGGTTCTCAGCAGGAGGCCCTTCACCGCTCCCTACGGCCGCACCCCGCCCGTGCCCGGCTGCGGCATCAGCGTCTGGACCGGCGCGTAAGGCGTGCGGCCAACCCGTTCCGGTGACGGCCCCGGCGGCAGCAAAGCCTCAGCCGAACGCGCCGATTGCGCGGCCCTGTACTGGTTGACGCGCTGCTGGATCGCTTCCCCGTCGTACACCTCCTGCGCCGGCGCCTCCGGCAGGGCGCTGCGCACGCTCTGAAGGAGGGCAAGCTCGGCGGCGGTCTCCTGGTGCCGGTGCGCGGGGACCGGCTGCTGCTGCAGGTAGGCGATCTGGCCGTCCAGGACCTCGCGCGCCCGCGTCAGGGAGCCGAAGGCGTTGGCGACGCGCCGCTCGGGCAGGCCGGCGACGACCTCGTGCAGGCTCTCGGGAACCTCCGGTGGCACGGTCACCGCGGCGGCCACGCGGCCCAGCGCGTCGTGCACCTCGTGCAGGTGGGCCTCCCGCTCGTCCAGGTAGGCGTACTCGGCGTGCAGCCGTGCCGGATCGGCCCAGATTTCGCCGGGGTCCCCGCCCACGCGTACTTGCCGTCGCGCATCGAGGGCGTCAACGGCGTTGCGTGCGCCGGCCGAACGCTGCCGCCAGGCGCGTGCATCCTCGGTGACGTCCAGCATGCGCCGTGGCAGGGGGAAGCCGCCAAGGATCTGGACTGCTTCCCCTTCCCGTCCCGCGTGGAAGGCGGCGGTGTAGGCGCGGACGGTCTGGCGGGCCTGCTCCATAAGGCGGGTGCGCTGTGTGTCGAGCGCTGGTGCGGGCTCCTGGGGGTGGTCCGCGCCGTGGCGGAGGTCTTGCAGGTGATCGGTGATATCGGGCTCGAGGACGGCGCGCAGCTGCTGGGCGCTGGCGTCGCGCAGGGCGATCTGGTCGAGCATCCAGTTGGCGCACGTGGTGAGCGCCGGCACGTCCGCGGACAGGCCCTCCAACGTCTGCCAGTCCTCCACGAGCTCCGTGCGGGGCCGGTAGGGCCGCTCCATCCGGTCCAGGACGGCGGCCAGCTGCATCCCGGTGTCCTCGACGAGCTCCGTGGTGGCATCGTCGAGGACACCGGCGTCGGCCAGGGCCGCGGAGAGCACCGAGCGCGGCGGATAGTCGGCAAGGGCACGCATGTGCCAGGTCCAGGCGGCCGACGCGGCGACCCAGCCGAGCTCCACCCCCTGGGGTGCGCGGGCATTGCGCCGCAACAGCCAGCTGGTGAGCCAGCCGGTGACGTGCGCATCGGTCCCCGGATCCTCGACCAGGCTCGCGGCGAGCTCGCCGGGCGTGTACTCGCGCAGCTCGTCCCCGTCGGCGGCGATGATGGCCACCTGCCGCTCTGCGTCCTCCAGCTGCAGCCAGCGGCGCAGCGTCTCGGCCTGCCCCCGGCACACCTCCTGCACGGCCACGCGGTCCGCGGCGGCCGCCGATCGTGTTGCGCCCGTCATCCCCGCGACGGGTGGTGGCCCGTCCCAGGAGACCGGATCGTTGAAGGGATCCGCGTAGGCCAGGACGTACGCATCCGCTCCCACCTCGGCCAGCAAGGCGCGCAGATCGACGGACGGGGGGATCGTCTGCTCACTCATGGAGGTGACCTTCTGCTCGGCGAAGACGGCGGCTGGCCGAAGCTTGCCCTCGATCGCTGCCGCCCACCGACGGACCCCCACGTGCTCCCACCAGACGAGAACGCGGGGCAATCGAGCGGCGGCTTCATCCCGCCTGGCGGGACGAGGCGTAACCCGCCCCGGTTCACGGCACGGCCGACACCGACGCGCCGGCCGGGCTGTGACGCGGCGTCAGCGTCCCTGTCCGCGACGTGAGCGGCGCGGCCTGCGCCGTGCGCTCGGCACGCTCTCACCGTCACTGCCGGCGGCCGCACCGGGCGAGGAGAACCCACCCGGAACACCGGCACCGGCGGGTGCGGGCGCCTTCCCGGCGGGCGGCGCGGCAGGCCTGGGGCGTGCGGGGCGTACGGCGCGGGCCCGGACGGCGGCGTTCGGGATGAGCGCCGCGCACGTCTCGCAGACCTCTTCCACGCTCCACACCCGGCCGATGACGGGGTCGTGCCGCAAGATCAGTACCACCGCGCCGGTGCAGTGCACTCTCGCCTGCTCGTGGGCGGCGCAGCCGTCGGCACGGCAGTGGCAGGCCGCGTCGGGGCGCACCGTGGCGACCTTGGCGTGGACGGCCGCGTGCTGGGCAGCGAACGCGCGCAGCGCCGCAACGTCCTTGGAACGGGGCGGCATCCGGCACCCGGCGGTGCTGCACGAGACGCTGACCGAGCGGTCACCGTGGCCGGTGAGCCGGACCGTCCACGCCCGTCCCGGGGTGCGCTGGGTGGAAGGCTCGCTGTAAGCGGTCGTCACTGATTCCGTACCTCCATGCTCGAGGGAACGCCGGTCCACTATGGGCTACCCACCTGCCGCATCCGATGCGCGCCCGTCTTCCGCCACCCGGCGATGGCCGCACTCCCGGTGGCGGCTGATGCCCGGGGCGCCTCAGCCCCAGGTCTGGCCGTGCACCAGATCCGGGCCGAGATAGCGGCCCGCAACACGGGCCAGCGGCGCAAGCGGGCCGTCCTCCATGGCGTGTTTGAAGGTGTGCACAAGACACGTTCGCACAGGGTGCACCGGTCCGCCCGGCGCCCAGCCGTCGTTCGTGGACAGCGGGCGTTGCTGTGGGCGGGCCAGAGCGAAGGCGACCAGCATCGTACGCAGGTCCTCGAAGTGGAAGTAGTCGACGATCCCCCGGTTGGTGAAGTCGAGGTGGCTGAACACCACGGCGACGTCCTCGGTCCCGTACGGGGCCAGCCTCAGGGCCGGGAGCACGTCGAGGACGGCGTCACCGCGGGCCAGCAGCCGGGCCCGCTCAAGCGAGTCACCCCAGGGCGGCGGGTCCTCATTGCGCAGGCCTTCGGGCACCTCCTCCGAGTGCAGGACGGTGCCGACCTCGGGTCCGTCCCAGCGGGCCTGCCCGCTGGGACGGACCCGACCCAGCGGGCCTGCCCGCTGACACTGCCCCAGTTCAGGCTCGCGTTGACGCACAACTCGCCCGCGAGCAGCGCCCAGGGCGTGCGGACCACACGCTCGCGCGCCAGATCGACCACCAGGCGGCCGAAGACGTCCCTCGGCAGCAGGCTCGGCTCGGCAGGCGCGGTGAAGGCATCGGTCCATATCCCATGCCAGGGATGTAGCAGCGCGTCGAGCCGCCAGGCCAGCGAAATAGGTGCGCACACGCCCCCGCCGGGCAACCGGTGGCTTCTCAGCGGGTCGGGGGGCGGTGGCCCGGCCGGGCGGTGTCCGTCCCGGGACGTTCCCGCAGGGGTGCGCCGGGCGGCAGGAGAGCGGCCCGGGCGGCGGCCGTGCGCTCGCGCATCTGCTCCAGGCGGCGTTCGATCCGGGCCCGGGTGTACAGGTCGATCGCGTCGGTGAGGTGGTCCCATTCCTCACCGTTAAGGCCTCTGGGGCGCGGCCCGAGGATGTCGGGTCCGGCGCGGTGGTGGCGTCGGCGGTAGTCGCTCAGCGCGGTGATGAGCCGCTGCCAGGTGTGCTGTTCGCTCTCGTCGTCCTCGCCGGGCGGGGTGATCTCATCGATCCAGGACTGCGGTGCCCGCTCGCCCGCGAGGACGGCGGTCAGGGCCCGGCGGGCCAGGCGTGCGTCCAGGGCGGCGTAGCTGAGCGGGGCGACGGCAAGCGGGTCTCGCAGGGCCGGATGGGCGGGCAGCGGCCCGGACGGGGGCGGGCTCTCGAGGTGGCTGAGGGCGGCCTGCAGGACCTGGACGGACGTCGCGTCGGGTGGCGGCTGGTGCAGGACGGGGCGGCGGTGTCCGGTCAGCGCCCGCACTCGCGCGTCGAGGTCGTCCCATGCCGCGGCGTCTTCTAGGTCGGTGGGGCGCGGGCCCAGGCCGGGCACGGATGTGATGCCGTGGCGGGTGCGCCACAGCTCGACCAGTGCGCAGGTGGTGGCCCAGGCGGCGCGGCGGCGGGGTGCGCTGGTGGGCGGTGGCGGCCCGAGCGGGCGGGCCCAGGCCGGCGGGGTGGCGGCCAGCACGTGGCCGCGCTCGGTCAGGGAGCGGGCCAGGATGCGGTGGCGTTCGGCGAGATGGTCGCGCCAGTGCGCGGGGGTGTCCGGGTGGACAAGGGCGTGCCGGTCGGCGACCCAGTCGGGGATCTCGCCGCGGTGGTCGGGCCGGTAGGGCAGCGTGTCGGGCAGGCGTTCCCGTAGCCGGAGTTCGGCGGCGATCTTGTCCTGGACGGCTTGGGCGCGGGTGAGGCGGGCCTTGGCGTCGGTGTGCCGCTGGGCGGCGCGGGCGCGGCGTTCACCGATGGTGTGCCGGGTGGCGGTCAGTGGCCGGGTGCGGGTCGGCGGGCTGGATGGTGCGTGTTCGCGCTGGTAGTCCTCGCGGGCGCGGTCGCGCCAGGACAGGCCTTTGCGCAGCACGGATTCGCGGGTCAGGGCGGCGAGCATGGCCCGGGCGGCGGCTGTGGGGGGCGTGCCGGTGGCCTGCGCGTGGCGGAGTTGGGTGCGGGCGGTGGCGAGCTGGGCGGCGAGTTCGCTGCGGGTCAGCGGCCCCAGTTCCCGCTCGGGCCAGGCGGGATGGGTTTCTCCGGTCCGGGTCGTGACGGGTGCGGGCAGGTGGGTGAAGGCGGCGTCGGCGGCTTTGAGTTCGTCCACGGCCGTGGCCCGGTGGGAGGCGGCTAGCCGCTGCAGGGTGTGCAGCTGGGCCAGGGACAGCGGCGCCAGCGCGCTGTCGCGGGCCGTCTTTTGGGCTGCGGCGGCGTCCGACAGGCGTTCCCGCAGCCGCCAGGTCAGCACCGCCGCCGGATCGTCGGCGTCGGCGAAAGTACGGCGGCGGGCGGTCGACTCCAGCAGCCGGGGCAGGTCGAACCCTTGGCGTTCGGCGTCGGCCAGGGCGCGGACCAGTGCGGGGTAGGCGTCGGCCGCCATGAGCATCGCCGCGGTGTTCAACCCGAGGGCGTGCTCGAGCAGACCGGTCAGCCGAGCGGTGGTGGCGCGCATCGTGACGTCGGCGTACTCGGCGGACAGCTGCCCCGGCGCGCCGACCTCGCGGTACAGGGCGGCGATCGACTCGGTCGCGGACAGCTGGGCCTGCCGGCGGGCGGCGATGGAGGCCAGCACGTTGTCGAGGACGTCGCCGTCCTCGATGGCCACGTACAGGCGGTTGGTGCGGGCGCCGCGGGTCATCTGCACGTACACGCCTTCGCGGCCGGAGCGGACCGAGGCAAGGGCGTGCGAGGTGTCCACCGTCATGCCCTGCGCGCGGTGGATCGTGGAGGCGTAGCCAAGCTCGCACTGGCTCGCCACGTACGCGGCGGGCAGCCTGATCCGGCCCCGGTGCCCGGTGTGCCGCACGACGACGTCGCCGCTCTCCAGGATCTTGTCCACGGTCCAGGTGTCGCCGTTCTTGACGAAGTCGCGGCCGCCGCGCAGGGTCATCCGGCGCCGGTTCAGGCGGGTGACCAGGACGTCGCCGAGGTGCGCGTGCTGCCCGGCGCGCAGCACAGCAGTGCGGGTGGTGTCGACGTCGCCGGCGGCGATGTGCCAGGCCTGCGCCCGCCGGTTGAGCGCGGTGACGGTGGCGGTGTCGGCGGCCGTCATCAGCGAGGTGCGGCCCGCACCGATGTCCTTGGCCCACGCCGCGAACACCGCATCGCACATCGCCTCGTAGTCTCCGGCGACGATCCTCCCCCGCTCCCGGTACCAGGTGAAGGCCGCCCGCACGTCGTCGGTGTCGCGCAGCACGAGGGAGGCGGAGGCCTCCCCCTCGGTGCGGAAGCGGTGCAGCCGGCCGAGCTCGACGGCGTCGCCGGCGCGGGCGATCAGACGCAGCGCTCCCCCCGCCTCCACCGCGGCGAGCTGGTGCGGGTCGCCGAGCAGACGCACCACCGCCCCGGCCGCGCTCGCGTCGGCGAGGACCTGATCGAGCAGGAGGGTGCCGGCCATGCCCGCCTCGTCGACCACGACGACATCGCCCGGGCGCAGCCTGAAGTCCTTGGCGACCTCACCTCCGTCCGTCACGGCGCGGCCGCGCTGGTGCAGCCAGGAGTGCAGGGTGTGGGAGCGCAGTTCGAGGTCGTCGCCGAGGACTTTCGCCGCGCGCGAGGACGGCGCGAGCGGGATCAGGCGCCCGCCCGCGGCATCCACCGCGCGGGCGACCAGCCGCATCGCGGTCGTCTTTCCGGCTCCTGCAGGCCCGAGCCCGGCCAGCAGCAGCCGGTCCGACAGCGCGAACGAGGCGGCCAGGGCGCGCTGCCCGGCGTCCATCGGGCCCCGGTGCAAGGCGGCGACCCGGTGGAACGTGCCGCGCCCCACCGGCGGGATCACGGGGGTGCGGGCTGCGGCCAGCAGCCGGTTCTCCGCCGCCAGCAGCCGGTGCGTGGTGTAGGTCTGGGAGCCGATGGGCCGGTAGATGCTCGTGCCGTCCGGCCGCTGCAGGTCCGGGTGCGGCGGGTTGATCTCAGGCGGGGTGATGTCCAGGCAGTCGGCGTGCGCGAGGACCTGGTCGGTGATCTGCTCGGCGAGTCCGGAGGGTGCGGTGGCACCGGCCAGGGTGCGCATCAGGTAGCGGCGCGCTTCGGCCACCACGTGGCGTCGGCGGAAGACGGTGCGGCGCTCGGCGACGGAAGCCAGCACGCTCTCGGCCGCGCCGGCCACGTCAATGGTTGCCACTTCCTGGGTCCGGGTGGCGGCCGCCGCCTGCGCGGTGGCCAGCAGCTGGTCGACGGCTGCCTGGTCGGTGGCGGCGATCGCCCGGCGCCGCCAGGTGGCCAGCAACTCGTCCAGGGAGCGCGCGGTGCGCTTGCCCGGCCGGGTCATCAGGGTGGCCCGGCCCTGCAGCCGGGTCCGCGCGGCCAGGTCCGGCTGCCGCCCGTGGCGGCGCCGGTAGTCGTCGAACAGGCCCTGCGCCAGGGTCCGCACCTGGTCGGCCCGCTGCGCGAACTCGCGCCGCAGCCGGCCGTCGATGCCCACGATGCGCATGACCGGCCGCTGCCCGGCAGTGACCTCCACCTCTTCGGTGGCCAGACCCAGCCGGTTGCACACGAGCTCCAGAGCACGCTGGTTGAACAGCTCGCTGGCCGCGACGATCTCCCGCATCAGCAGCCGGGTGTCCAGGTTGCGCCAGCGCCCGTCCGGACCCTTGACCCGGGGGCTGACGACCACATGCTCGTGCAGCATCGGGTCACCGGCGCGGGATTCGTAGTGCAGGTAGACCGTCGCCAGCAGGCCCGGCTCGGCCGGTAGTTGGGCGACGCCGCCCGGGCCGGTGCGCACCGCGAGCGCGTTCTGCTCCAGCCAGCCGATGGTCTCCGACCTCGCCTGCGCGAGGACCTGAAGCACGATGCCCCGCACCCGCTCCCCGCCCAGAGCGAACAGCAGCGACAGCTCCTCGGACGCGAACGTCAGGTCATAGCCGGTGCGCGCCTGCCGCTGCGGACCGGTCCGCGCGGCCAGGAACCGGCCGAGCTCGGCGCCATCGGCCGGCGCCCGGTGGTACTCGGCCTCGAACGCCGCCGCCGCCCTCCGGTGCCGCAGCTGGCGCACCTCCGCCTTCGTCAGCGGACGGCACAGCCGCTCGGCGGCCTCCTCGAGCACCGCCTCGATCTCCCCATCCAGCGGGGAGAGTTCGGACAGCTGCGGCACCGCCGGCCCCAGCTTGGCCCGCGTCATGGCCTGCTTGAGCGAGGCGCCCTCGGCCAGCGCAGAAGCGGCGATCGCCTTCGCGTCCGGGTGCATGCCCAGCCCGAACAGGGCGGCCATCTGCTGCTCGCTCACCACGCCCGCAAGCCCCAGCGCGCTCGCCGCCTGCCCGTGCCACACCCCCGGCGGCACCCCCGGCACGCTCGAGGACACCGCCGCCTCGCCGCCCGCCACGCCGTCACCGGCCGCGATGCTCTGCCGGTAATACCGGTAGCCCTTGGCCGTGATCGGCTTCGCCGTCATCCCCACACCAGCCAGTCGAACCCGCCGCACCCCCGGCCGTCCGGACACCGTGCCGCCCGTCCCACGACGCCGGAAACGATCTCCGCGCGCGTTCCGCCCCACGGGAAATCCCACGACAGCGCGGCGGCGGCGGCAAAAGTGCTAGAGGTGTGTGGCCAAGATCGCCGGCCGACCGGGGACCACCCCCGCCCCCACCCAGCGACCCGGACCACCACCCCACACCCTCCCGTCGCCCACCAGCAGCACACCTTCACCAGCCCTCGGGGCCCTGGGGTGCTCGTCCCGTGAGCGGGACCAGGCGTGCAGGCAGGCGTGCTACCGCGCGGGACGGCCAGGCGCGCGGGCACGCGCGGCCGGTCGGGGCGGTCGAGACTTCCGGCGAAGTGGGTCCGCGCCGGGCGGGCCTTAAGGGCCGGGAGGTGGTCTGCGGTGGGACAAAGCAAGCGCGGCACTCTGTTGGAGCGGCGCCGCAAGGCGCTGGAGGTGGCCGCGTCGCGGGTGGCCGATCAGCGGCGGGAGGCGAAAGCGGCGGAGGCCGAGCGGCTGCGGCGGGAGGCGGAGTTCGACGATCTGGCCGCTGACTTCGAGTTGGCGCGGCAGGACGAGGATGCGGTCGCGGCGGAGGTGGAGGCGGAGGTCCGCCGGGTGCGGGAGCGGGGAGCGGAGCGGATTCGCCAGGCGCGGCTGGTGGGGGCCCGGGTGGTGCTGGCGATGGGTGAGAAGGGCGAGACGGTGGCGGGGTGTGCGCGCCGGTTGGGGGTGGGGGTGGATCGGATCAAGGAGTTGCGGCGGCTGGGCCGTGAGGATGCCGACGGCGGGCCCGGCGAAGGGGACGAGCCGGAGGGCGGGGCGCGGGAGCGGCGGGCGGCGGTGCGGGAGGCCGGGTCGGTGGCGTCGGAGGCCGGGCGGGAGCGGGTGCCGGTGGCGGCGTCGGGTGGGCCTGGGGCTGCCGGCTGAGCGCTTGTCCGTCCCGGGGGTGGGTGTGAGAAAGGGCCCCGGCTGCCGCACTGGGGGCGGCGGCCGGGGCCCGTTGTCGTTCTCGCGGGGGTTCAGCCGTGGGACTGCTGCTGGGACCAGGGTGCGGCGCGGCGTTGCGGGGCGGCCGGCTGCGGGGCGGCCGGCTGCGGGGCGGGGGCGACGGGCTGGGGCTGCTGGTGTGGCCAGGGCGCGGGGGCGGCGGCCTGGGGCTGGGGGATGTGTACGGTGAACCGGCCGGTGTCGACGTCCTTCATGTAGACGGTGACGGTGGCGCCGTCGGCGACGTGGACCCGTTCGGCGATGCCGGGCGGTGTGAGGATCCACTCGGTGGTGCCGTCGCGGCGTTCCTTGCGGCGGATCAGGGACGGGGGGAGCGTGACCTCCTCGCTGCGGCCGGTGTTCGGGTCGGTCTCCAGGACCGTGATGTGGTCGACGGCGGTGAACAGGCCCTGCATCTTCGGCAGCTCGTTGATCGTCGTCTCGTGTTGCACGGGCGGTCCCCCCTTCTGGTGCTGGTGGCGACGGGCTGGCAAGCCGACGGTAGACGTGCCGAGGCGGCTGGGGCGCGGGGTGTGGGGGGTGTGTGCCGGGGGGCGGGACGCGGGTGCGGGTCGGGGGTGCCGGAGGCGGGATCGCGGGCATGACAGGGCCCCGCACTCGGGGGGTGTCCGGGTGCGGAGCCGCGGGGGTCCGGGAGGTGGTCAGTTGTCGGCGAGGGTGGCGCGGATGGCGTCGGCGACTTCTTCGGCGCTGGCCGTGGGTGGGGCGAGGTGCTCGTTGATGACGCTCCACCCGTCGGTGGAGTGGCCGTCGTGGATGGCGGTCTGCCAGTCGTCGCCGTACCGGCAGAAGAACCAGGTCCGGTCGTCCTGGGTGAGGACGATCCCGTGGGTTTCGACGGTCACCGGGGCGGTGTGGGCGCCTGTGTGGCCCGCGAGGATCAGGTGGGCTTCGACGGTGCGCAGGAAGGCGCGTTCGGCAGCGGGCTCGGCGTGGAAGGCGGTACGGGCCGCATCTGCCTGCTTCCACTGGGAGGGGTTGTCGTCGCGGTATTCGTCGGAGCACACGAGGTTGAAGACTTCGCGGGCGGCTGGCCCGATCAGGGGGTAGTGGTGCCAGACGGTGCGGTGGACGGCCGAGGTGATGAGGCTGTCCGGGTCGGGTGGGCTGGCGTGGACGGTGACGTCGGTGACGCGACCGTCGGCGGCCTGCTGGATGTCCACGAAGTTACTGGGGTCAGGCATCGGCGGTGAGGCTCCCTTTTCTCCTGGTGGTCGGGGTGTGTGGGGAGCGTGGCGCGGGGTGGTGTTAGGGCGGCAACACGGCGCGGCCCCGCATCCGGTGGGTGTCCGGGTGCGGGGCCGCGTGAGGGGTGAGCGCTATCCGATGGAGGCGGTGTAGCGCGTGAAGTCGCGGTCGAAGGCGAGCACGAGGTGTTTGCTGTCGGCGGCCTCGGCGCGGAGGGCTTCGAACAGGGTGTTGCCGTCTTCGGTGGGGGCGTTGAGCGGGAGGAAGTCGATGACGCTGCAGAAGGGGAGGTACCCGGTGGGGTCGGTGTCCTCGTTCCGGCCTTCGGCGAAGGCGCGTACGGCGGTGGTGCCTTGCGGCTTGAGGGCGTTGCTCATCAGGTAGATGCCGTACTGGGCGGTCAGGACGAGGTAGGGGCCGGGCGGGGGGTCGTCGAAGAACGTGCGGTACGCGGTGGCGTTGGTGGCGTCTTCGGCGGCGGTGAGGACGTCGGCGGCGGGGAAGCGGAGCACGATCCCGGTGCCGGTCGCGGTCACGGGTTTCCTTCCTGTCTGCGGTCGCGGAAGCGGCGGGCGACCCCGCGCCGGTGGGTGTCCGACGCGGGGCCGTGGGAGGTGGAGCCGGTCAGCTGTCACGGTCGGCGAGGATCATGCATTCGATCGGGACGAAGGGGAGCAGTTGGCGTAGCACGCCGGGCTCGGGGCGCGTGGCCCGGCGGGTGTTGTCGACGCGGGGGTCGTTGCGGAGGGCTTCAGTGGAGCTCTCGTCGAGCAGCACGTCGTAGCGGTCCTTCTTCTTCTTGCCGGTTGCCCCGGCCTGGACGATGCCGGTGAGGTTCACCATGCAGACGGGGGTGATGCGGACCAGTCGGACGCGGCGGCCGGGAACGATAGCGTCGCCGTGTTCTTCGTTGAGGGCGACGGCGAGACGCTCGGAGATGTCGCCGCGCAGGGCGCGGAGTTCGTCGGGGGTGGTGACAGCGTCGAGTGCCATGGTCTTGGACACGGTGGCTCCGTTCGATGGGAGTGGGTCTGTCGCCTGGCGGAGTGGGCCGGGCCGGGTGTTGCCGGAGCACCGTGGGACGGGGGCGGGCGGGGTAGCGGGAAGAGGGCGCTCGTCGTCGAACCAGCGGGTGAGGTGACGCGGCACGGAGACGGGGTCC
>NZ_JBSFJX010000154.1:0-9908 GCF_053598275.1 Streptomyces sp. NPDC001156
GAGGGGTGGGAGCCCCCGCCGGCCGCCCCCCCGGGTCTGCCCGCCGGCCTTGGGAAGACCAACGTTCCGCCGCATCACTGAGGCCCTGAAGCTCAGCGGTTGGGACCACAGACTGCCGGACGCGGGCAGTAGCTCTGCCTTGCTGTCGTCAGAGCTCCCAGTTGTCCTCGCCACCAGCGCCGACCGTGATCGGATCGACTCCACATCCGGTCAGATGCCAGGACTCAAACTGCGGGTCTGGGCCGATCCAGAGCCCGGCACCATCGTGAAAGTCGATGACCAAAGCACCGTGCTCACGGACATCGACCGCGGTGAGTGACTGCCCGAACAGGCCCAGAACAGGGGCGAGGCTCACACAGTGCCGGGGTCGAGTTTGTGCCATTCGCCGGCAGCGTCCCGGAACAGGAACGGCGTCTCCAGTACCAACTCGGCATCCAGCCGGTAGCCCTCATCTGGATCAAGGGCGCCAAGGCGCAACCGCACTTGATGATCAAAACGGTTCGATGCCGCCGAGGTCCAAACGGCCGGTGTACTTGCGGCGGAGGCTCTCCTGGGCCTCGGACGCCATGACGAGGCAGCCCAGGCCGCCCGCGACACCATCACCGCACTCACGGAACTGTTCAGCCCCGACCACGGGTGCGTCCGCGACGCCCGAGAACTGCTGGAGCGGGCAACGAGCGCCACGGCGTCCTGACCCGGCCTGGCGCTGTGGCCCGCAGATTCTCCTGGAGGCCCGCCACCAGGCCCCTGATGCGGTTTCAGGTGGTGAGCGCGGGCGCGAGGCCGAACGTGGGGACCAGACCTGGGTCGTTGAACGCCGTGATGCGGCTGATCCGTGCGCCTATCAGGGTCAGGACCTGGACTCCGTACGCCTCGTAGCGGTCGGCGGCCGCGCGTTTGTGGAGGACGAGGGCGGGCTGGCCATTGGCGAGGGTGGACGCCATGCGCCACAGGCCAGGACGGAGTACGCGGGCGGAGAGGAATCCGACGACGGCCCGGCGTCCGGTGAACCAGGTCGGGGTCGGCGGCATCTCCAGCTCGACGTCGACCCGCAGCAGGTTCACCAGCGCGTCGGCATCGGCCCGGGTGAACGCCTCGACGTAGTCGTCGAGAAGTGCGCGGCGAGTCTGCTCCGTCGGTTCGGCCAGATCGTCCTCGACCGGTCCGGCCTCGGCCATGCGGGACCGGGCGCGGCGCAGCGCGCTGTCGACGGCGGCGGTCGTCGTGTCCAGGATCTCCGCGACCTCGGCGGTCCGGAACGCCAGCACATCACGCAGCGTCAGCACCGCCCGCTGCCGGGCGGACAGGAACTGGAGCGCGGCGATGAAGGCCAGCCGCACTCCAGTCCTGCCGGCCACCACCGCCGCCGGGTCGTGGCCGCCGAACAGGGCGTCGGGCGCGGGCTGGAGCCACGCCATGGACGGCTCACGGGGAGCCATGGCCACCAGATGATCGTCCATAGGCGCGCTGAGGCTCGACGGAAGTGGCCGTCGGGAGCGCGTCTCCAGCGCCGTCAGGCAGGATCTGGTGGCGATCGTGTAGAGCCATCGCCGCACCGAGGAGCGGCCCTCGAACCGGTCGTACGCCCGCCACGCGCGCAGGTATGTCTCCTGTACCAGGTCCTCGGCGTCGTGGATCGAGCCGAGCATGCGGTAGCAGTGCGCGAGCAGTTCCGGCCGGAACTGCTCGGTCACGGCGGCGAATTCGGCGTTCGAGGGCATCGCGGCATCTCCTGGGGTGCGGTGAGGATGACTGTAGAGCCGTTGCTCAGCCGAGCGGGCTCAGCCCGTCGCCGCCGACCCGGTACTCCGGTGCGCTGTCCGGGTCCCCGGCGAGCTCCACGACGGCCTTGGCGACCTGGTCCGCGGTGAGGACGGGCCCCCTGCCCTTGACGAAGGTGTCACGGTCCACGCCCTGGCGTGCGGCGTAGCCCGCCACCGCGACCGCGCCGACGCCGCCGGCCGGGGTCATGTTGGGCAGCAGCGTGACGAACCGGATGCCCAGGCCGGCCCGCTGCGACTCGTCGGCCGCGTACCCCCGGATGTACCGGATGGCCGCCTTGGCGCTGGCGTATCCGCCGCTGAGCGGGGATCCGCCCAGGACGGCCCCGCTGGACAGCGTGACGACCACGCTGCCCGGCGCCAGCGGCTGCCGCAGCGCCGCCCGGGTCCAGGTGAACACGTGCCGCGTGTCGACGTCCCAGTTGCGAGTGAAGGTCTCCCAGGTGTGCTCGTGCACGGGTGCCATATGCGGTACGGCCCCGGCGTTGAGGACGAGCAGGCCGGGTCGGTGCGTGCCGATCACGTCCTGCGCGAGCGCTTCGTCGGTGGCATCGGCGGCGACGGGGGTGAAGCCCTTGCCTTCGTGTACGGCGTTCAGGTCCTGCTCATGGCGAGCGATGCCGACCACGCGGGTGCCCGCGGCGACCAAGGCGGCGGTGATCGCGCGCCCGAAGCCGCGGCTGGCACCCGTGACGACGGCGGTCTGGAAGAGAGTGGACTCAGACATCGGATACTCCGAAGTGGTGGTCGGGTTCGGTCCCTATCAAGACCAGGGGCGGGAGGAAAATCCGTCGCCGTGGTCACAACCAGCGCAGCGACACAGCTCAGGCGCTCGGTCGTTCGGCGAGGCTCTCCCGCTGACCGGGACCACTGAGAACACCTGTGAGATGCGCACCTGCCGTGCCGCAAGCTTCCGCCCCTCGATCACCCAAGCTTCCCAAGGAGATCCACTGGGACCGTCCCCGTCGTTCGGCGCAGTCGGCACGAACTCCTCGGCCCGATGTCAGTGACCCGTGCGAAGATCCCGGTCAGTGAGGTGAGAGGGGAGCCATGGGTACCTGGGACATCGGTCCGTTCGACAACGACACGGCCGCGGACTTCGCCAACGATCTGGATGATGCTGTCGCAGGAGAGCGTGAAGCCCTCATCCGCGGAGTTCTGGTGCGCACTGTCGGCAACCAGGATTACCTCGAGGGCCCCGACGCCGAGGAGGCCGTGGCCGCTGCTGCCCTGGTCGCCGCCCAATGCCCAGGTGGCGAGCCGGTCAGCCCCCATTACGGTCCTGACGAGCCGGTGCCCGTCCTGCCGGCCGACTTCAGACGGCTGGCCGTCGAGGCCCTGGACCGAGTCCTCGCGGACGAATCCGAGCT
This sequence comes from Streptomyces sp. NPDC001156, assembly GCF_053598275.1. Classification (NCBI taxonomy): domain Bacteria; kingdom Bacillati; phylum Actinomycetota; class Actinomycetes; order Kitasatosporales; family Streptomycetaceae; genus Streptomyces; species Streptomyces sp. NPDC001156. Next base: position 3,152 of record NZ_JBSFJX010000154.1, read on the forward strand.
ACCCGAACTCTGGGGCGAGACCGGAGACGGCGGACAGTGGCGCAGCAGCATCGACCGGCTTCGCGCGGTTCTCGATCCGGCGATGCAGGCACACAAGGATGCGCTGTTCGAGATCTGACGTTCCCGCCATAGCCACGCCCTCACGGATGCCTGACTCGTTTGCCATAACCCCTTGGATGTCGACCCTGGCGAGCAGCGAAGTCGGCGCCGGAACGGACGCGCCGATCGGCCGCCGCCACGTCTGCCATGCCCATGCGCATCGGGCCGACAGCGACACACCCCGGTTGCTCCATTGGGCTGGGATCGTCCTGCCGAATGGCCGTATTCCGGTCGATCGGGGAGGCAGCCCTGCCCCTGGCAGAGCCAGGATGGCGGCTGACTGACGACGCGAACCGCGAGTACCGGGAGACACCCACTTGTGAGCATCCTCAACGAACCCCACGGTGCCGAATCAGGTGTGGAGTCATACGCGAACGAGATGCCGGTCCGGCACAGGCAACCCGGCAATGTCGTGGTCAAGTGGGCGACGACCACCGACCACAAGACGATCGGCACGCTGTATCTGGTCACGTCGTTCGCGTTCTTCCTCATCGGCGGCGTCATGGCCCTGCTCATGCGCGCCGAGCTGGCCCGTCCGGGCCTGCAGATCGTGTCGAACGAGCAGTTCAACCAGGCGTTCACGATGCACGGCACGGTCATGCTGCTGTTCTTCGCGACGCCGCTGTTCGCCGGCTTCACGAACTGGATCATGCCGCTCCAGATCGGCGCCCCCGACGTGGCCTTCCCCCGCCTCAACATGTTCGCCTACTGGCTGTACCTGTTCGGCGCGCTGACCGTCGTCGGCGGCTTCCTCACCCCCCAGGGCGCGGCCGACTTCGGCTGGTTCGCCTACTCCCCGCTCACTGACGCCCACCACTCGATCGGCATCGGCAGCGACCTGTGGATCATGGGCCTCGTACTTTCGGGCTTCGGCACCATCCTCGGCGCCGTCAACTTCATCACCACGGTCATCTGCATGCGCTGCCCCGGCATGACCATGTTCCGCATGCCGATCTTCACCTGGAACGTGCTGCTCACCAGCGTGCTGGTGCTGTTCGCCTTCCCGGTGCTGGCAGCAGCGCTCCTCGCACTCGAGGTGGACCGCAAGTTCGGCGCCCAGGTCTTCGCGGCGGCCAACGGCGGCCCCCTGTTGTGGCAGCACCTCTTCTGGTTCTTCGGCCATCCCGAGGTCTACATCATCGCGCTGCCCTTCTTCGGCATCGTCACGGAGGTCATCCCGGTCTTCGCGCGCAAGCCGGTGTTCGGTTACATGGGGCTGGTCGGCGCGACGATCTCCATCACGGGCCTGTCGGTCACAGTGTGGGCGCACCACATGTTCGTGACCGGTGGTGTGCTGCTGCCGTACTTCTCCTTCATGTCGTTCCTGATCGCGGTTCCGACCGGTGTGAAGTTCTTCAACTGGATCGGCACCATGTGGAAGGGCTCGCTGTCCTTCGAGACACCGATGCTGTGGGTGACGGGCTTTCTGGTCACCTTCCTCTTCGGCGGCCTGACCGGTGTCATCCTGGCGTCGCCGCCCCTGGACTTCCACGTCTCGGACAGCTACTTCGTGGTGGCGCACTTCCACTACGTCGTGTTCGGCACCGTCGTCTTCGCGATGTTCGCCGGATTCCACTTCTGGTGGCCCAAGTTCACCGGCAAGATGCTCGACGAGCGCCTCGGAAAGATCACTTTCTGGACACTGTTCATCGGATTCCACACGACGTTCCTGGTACAGCACTGGCTGGGCGCCGAGGGGATGCCCCGCCGGTACGCCGACTACCTGGCCACCGACGGCTTCACCTGGCTGAACACCGTCTCGACCATCGGATCGTTCCTGCTGGGGCTGTCCATGCTTCCGTTCTTGTACAACGTGTGGAAGACCGCCAAGTACGGCAAGCCGGTCGGCGTCGACGACCCGTGGGGCTACGGCCGTTCGCTCGAGTGGGCGACCTCCTGCCCGCCGCCCCGGCACAACTTCCACACCCTGCCGCGCATCCGCACCGAATCCCCGGCCTTCGACCTGCATCACCCCGACCTTTCGCAGATCGACTACCAGGATTATCGCGGCAAACGAGGGATTGAGGGGCCGGGGCGCGAAAGGGGCCGGCCTTGACGTCATCGAGCCGTCATGGGACCCCGCCGGACCGGCAGAGCGGCACACTCGCCAACGAGGTCGAGGGTTACCTCCTCCTGCAGGCAGAACGAGAGCAGGCGCAGCGGGAGGCCGAAGCCCTCTGCGCTCGCCTGCCCTGGCTCACGCAAGGGCAGGCCGAGGATCTGGCCCGCCATTACACCGAGCAGCGCCTCGGTCTGACGCGGGAGGCGCTGCAGGCCACTGCCGACCGGGCCAAGCGCCTGCGCGGCGAATACGAAGCCCGCTACGCCACCTTGCGTCGCACCCTGCTCAGAAGGCATGCCGTCTGCGCGTGCCTTGTGATGGCCTGCTCCACCGTGGCCGGCGTCGGGACCTGTCTGTTGGCCCGCTGATCCGACCTCCTGGAGTTGCTCCGGTCTGATGGACGTGGACGGGCTTGCGGACCATGCTGCTGACTGGGCGACGCTGACGGACGTCTGTGCCGCGAGCCGACGCACGTGCCCGGTGCCACTGATGCCCGGTGCGACTGGGATGACCGCTCGCCGAGCGACGACTGACGGACGACTCTCCCGCGAGCCGACCCTTGTGCCCGATGCGACTGGGATGATTCGCCGAGCGACGGCGACGCGGGTCATAGGAGCCGAGCCGGCAGAGTCCGTGACGGATGCCGCGGGAGCGAGCGCCCGCCGTGTGCTGAGTGGCCCCCGGCAGGACGTCCAGGCGACGCGGACCATGCTGCACGGCAAGTGGGACGTGCCCTGCGCACCCGTGATGAGCATGAAGGAGATCGCCGAGGACAAGGCGCTGCGCGAGAGCGGCACCGTGCTGGAAGTGGAGCAGAAGGGCCGCGGAACCTATCTGACGGTCGGAAGCCCGATCAAGTTCTCCGGCTTCATCCCCGAGATCAAGGGTGCTCCGCTGCTCGGCGAGCACACGGACGAGGTCCTGGCAGACCTTGGCTACGACGCGGACACCATCACCGATATGCATGCTCACCAGGTCGTGGCTTGACCTGCCAGGGTGGGTGTCCAGGTGCACCCACGGTGGTGAGGTCACGGCCGGCCGCGGACGCCGGAAGGAGCAGCACTGCGGGTGCCGATCAGGATGAACCATCGGCACCCGCGTCGCTCTGCGTCGTCCGTCCGACTGCCACCGGCCCCCGCCGGGTGGCGGTGTCCTCGACTTGCGTCCAGTTGCCTTCCAGATCAGTCGCGTTGGCCTGGCCGATCGCGCGTTGGCCTGGCCGATCGGGTCAGTGGCCGGGGTTCTCGTCCGTCGGGTGGGCCGCACGGTCGTCGACGATGTCCAGGACGGACATCATGCCCATGTCCTCGTGGTTGAGGAGGTGGCAGTGCAGCACCGTTCGGCCGGTGAAGTTCGTGAAGTGGATCCGGAGGACGAGCTTCTGCCCGCGGAGGATGTTGACCGTCTCGTGCCAGGAATGGGCGGGGTCCACGGCCTTTCCGTTCAGGGACATCACCTGGAACTGGTTGGTGTGGACGTGGAAGGAGTGGTCCTCCTGTGTGTCGTTGCGGATCGTCCACTCCTCGACCGTGTTGAGCCGGGAGACGAAGTCGACGCGGTTCGGGTCGTAGTACTTACCGTTGATGAAGAACCGTGTGCCGGCCTTGTTCTCGGTGTACACCATCGTCTTACGGTCGGCGATCTTGGCGTGGGAGAGATCGTCGAGTGGCCCGAAGACGGATGGGATGCGGGCCCGCACCACGGAGGGACCGCCGGTGACGACTGTCGCCAGGTTCGCCTGCGGGAAGCTGTTGCCGGCCGGTCCGGTGTAGAACGGCAGCGTCTCCAACTGAGTGGTACCCGCCGGCCCGCCTTGCACCAGTACGTCGTACCGGGCGGCGGCCGGGATGATCAATGTGTCCGCGGAGTAGATCCGGTGGACGGGATAGCCGTCCTGGGCGATCACGTGGAACGTGGAGCCTTTGAGGCGCAGCTTGTAGTAGATGTTGGCGCCGATGTTGGCGAGACGCCACAACTGGGTCTCTCCGGGGCGGATGTGGACCACGGGATTCTGCTGGCCGTTGACCGTGCGGTTGGTCTTGGCCTGGATGGACAGCGGGTGGATCTTGATCTCGTCGCCCTGGATCTGGTTGTCCTTCAAGGCGATCACGTGCTCGGTGATGTTGCGGAGGGAGGACGGCAGGTACTTCCGCAGACCGTCGATGATGATGAGGCCCGACTCGCCTCCGGCCACCTGAGCGGCCGAATGCATGTCGATGTGCGAGTGGTACCAGTACGTGCCCGGCTTGATGTCACGCGGCAGCTGGTACGAGTAGTGGTAGGTCGTATGGGGCTTGATGGAGATGAAGATGTCGTCAGCGGGCTGCCGCGGCGACACATGCAGACCGTGCGTGTGCAGGTTGGTGTCTGCTGTGACGCCCTGCCACTCCGCCCTGACGCGGTTCACCATGGCCAGTTCGAGGCGGTCGCCCGGCTGGGCCCGGAGTGTGGGCGGCATGTAGCGGCCGTTGTAGGTCAGCGCCCACAACCGGCGATCGCCCACCAGCACCTTGCGGCGCTCCACCACGATGGTGGTCCGCAGGACCCCGTTGCGGCTCACCACCTCGGGCGGATCCTGGAGATCGGCGCCCTTGGCCGGCTGCCCGGACGGCGAGGAGCCGGCCGCCGGTCGTTCGGCGGGCGGCGCGTCACAACCGGACAGCCAGGTCACCGCGAGCGCCAGACCGACGAGGAACCGGGTCAGCTTGGAGGAGGAGTGCATGACGGTCTCTCTCTGGGAGCGCGTGCCATGCTCGGGGAGGCCGAGACCAGACGAGCCGGACGTGATCCGTGTTCATGCGGGTCGGGGCGGACCGCGGCAGGTGGGTTCAGTCAGTCGGTCGTGGAGAATAGTGGCATTTGTGGCGTTTTGTGAGGTGACGCGCCACGGAGTCATGCGCGCCGAGCCCGAATGAAGTGACTGCCGGGCAACCGCCGGACGCGGTCCGCGGGGTTGGCCGCACAGCGCTTCCAGCCGGAGCGGTCAGGTCACGTTCACGGCGGCGTCGCACTCGGTTGTACGGTGGGCGCGGGATTCGTACCCACGGTTTCGAACCCCTGATGATGCCACCAGCCGCTGATTGACTCTCGCCCAAGTGGCGTGCGGGGGAGACTGCAGAGCCGGTGTCGTACTTGAAGGAGTACTAATCAGCCCTTCCGCTGAGCAGCGGAACTTCGGAGGTCCATGGCCCTGACCAGCTCAGGAGCCGTGGGCTTCTGTCGTTGTCGGTGGGCGTCGGGTGACCTCGGACGGCCCAGGGACGGCCCAGGCCCGATCGCTCCGCCAGGGCCAGCACCGGGCCTACGATTGACGCGGCCCGCGTCGGCCGGTGGCTGCTTCCCCAGTCCTGGCCCGTTGTGGAGGGGACCAGCCCGTTCGAGCCGGGCCCGGGTGGGGAGGCGACATCCGCTTTAGGAGTTCGATCCGACTCCGCTCTGGCTGCTGCCGTCGGCTGGTGCGACGGCCGGACAGAGACGCTGATGTACGCCCTCGTTCGGCGTCGTTGATGTCAGCTGTGGATGTCAGAACCGTCTGATCCGTAGCTCTATGCGGATTGGTCGGTGAGCGTCACACCGTTCGCGCTGGTAGGACTCCGTTAGCTCTGCGTGTCGGCTGTGTTCAGGAACATGAGGACTGTGTGGACGCACATGAAGTCAATCGTGTTCGGGCGACGTTGTCGTCGTGCGTGGCGGATGTGTTCGCCTCGGTGCCGCGCAAGGACCAGCGGGCCAAGAGCGACTGCTATCTGCGGGGACTGATGACGGACGGTCGCCACAAGTCGATCCAGGCCATGGCCTCGCGGCTGCCGGATGGCAACGAGCAAAACCTGCGGCAGTTCGTGAACCAGTCCACGTGGGATCCGGTGCCGGTGCGCCGGCTGGCAGCCGCCGCCGGACGGAAAGCCTTCACCGAGGTGACCTGGCGGGAGGGCTCCCGCGGAGCGATGGCCTCCCGCTTCCTCTCCGTCAAGGTCCGTCCGGCCGGGGTGCGCTCGCGCCGGCTGACCCGGACAGCCGCAGTGGCCGAGCACGGCCGGTGGGACGACGTCCTGCCCGAGGTGCGGCTGCTGGCCGAATGGCCCGACGGCGAGGACAAACCAACCCGCTTCTGGCTGTCCGACCTGCCCGACGACACCCCGATCCCGGACCACTTCGAAGGCCGCTCCTGGAACGGCTGGCACCACCACGCCACCCTGGTCACCGCCGCCCACGCCTTCCTCACCGAGCAGCGGCCGGCCCCAAAAGCCGATACAGCGGGCTCACCCTCTACCAGATCCTCGACACCCTTCAGGACCTGCTGAACTGCTGGACCGGCACCTTCACCACCTGTCACCGATCCCTGCCCAGCAGGACACACAACATCAAGATCAAGACAGACCTAACGGAGTCCTACCAGCTGTCGCCACCATCAGAGGCGCGGTCCCTCACGCGGGGCCGCGCCTCCGCCCTCGGTCAGATGAGCGAGTTGTAGATGTTCCAGCCGTAACCGATCGAGGCCCGGGCCCGGAAGGGCGCCGAGGCGTTGCCGGTGCCCCGGTACAGCCATAGGCCACCCTTGCTGTCGCGGGCGACGAGGTCCGCCTTGCCGTCCCCGGT
>NZ_JBSFJX010000154.1:10006-18646 GCF_053598275.1 Streptomyces sp. NPDC001156
GCCCGGAAGGGCGCCGAGGCGTTGCCGGTGCCCCGGTACAGCCATAGGCCACCCTTGCTGTCGCGGGCGACGAGGTCCGCCTTGCCGTCCCCGGTCACGTCACCGGTGCCGACAATGGAGTTGTAGATGTTCCAGCCGTAACCGATGGAGATGCGTGCCCGGAAGGGCGCCGAGGCGTTGCCGGTGCCCCGGTACAGCCATAGGCCACCCTTGCTGTCGCGGGCGACGAGGTCCGCCTTGCCGTCCCCGGTCACGTCACGGGCGCCGACGATGGAGTTGTAGATGTTCCAGCCGGGGCCGACCTGCTTCCGGGGTGCGAAGGGTGCCTTCGGGTTGCGGGTGCCCTGGTAGAACCACAGCGTGCCCTTGCTGTCACGGCCGACGGCTGTTCCGGTGCCGTCCGCCATCTCACCGCTGACACTGGTGACGATGTTGTAGGTGTTCCAGCCGGTTCCGATGGCGGCCCGGGCGGCCAGTGCCCCGGAGGGCACACCGGTGCCGCGGTACTGCCACAGGGCGCCGGAGTAGTCCCGTGCCAGCAGGGTGCCCAGCTGCGACGCCGGGGGCACACCGATGCCGGTGAGCGGCTCCAGTTGTGCCCCCTGCCCGGCGTCGCCGGTGACCTCGTACGTGGCCGACTGGCTGCCGCTCACGGTCGGGGCGAAGGTGACCGTCTGACGGACACTCTGCTCGGGACCGATGACCAGGCCCTCGGCAAGCTGGTCGGCGCTGCTGAACGCACCTGCCGGGGCCTTCGCCTTGGTGACGGTGACCGGGATGTTCCCCGTGTTGGTGATGGTGAAGGTCCGTGTGCTCGACGTGCCGCGGACCACCGCGCCGAACGAGAGGGTCGTCGGATTGAACACCAGGTGGCCCTGGCCGCTGATCGCGTCGCCCTCGACCGGGATGGTGAGCGCACCGCTGGTGCTGCTCAGCGTGATCGACGAGGAGTTCTGGCCGGTGGCTGTGGGCGCGTATCCGACCTGCAGGACGATCGAGCTCTGGGCCGGGATCACCGTCGGGTTCGCCGGGTCCGCGCTCGGCAGGTCGGCGGCCGTGAACGGTCCGTCGGGCGGGGTGACGGAGGTGATGGTCTCGGGGTCGGTGCCGGTGTTCGTCAGCTGGACGTTCGCGGTGGCCGTGGTCCCCGTGGGCTGGTTGTCGAAGGACACCGTGCCCGGGAACGCGGCCAGACCGGGCTTGGTACCGACGCCGTGCAGGCTCAGTGCGAAACTGCCGGCGTCGGTGGCCACGGTGAGCGTTCCGCTCGCGCCCAGGACCGCGGTGGGTGTGAAGGAGACGGGTATCGACAGCTGCCCGCCCGCCGGGATCGTCGGCGGCAGCGACGAGGTGTTCGCGGTGAACGGACCGTCGACGGTGACGCCCTTGATGCCGAGGGACTGGGGCGGGCTCTGGTTCTCCGTCAGGACGACGTCGGTGCTCGCTGAGCCGCCCACCGACACGAGCCCGAACTCGACCGGTCCGCCCTTGAGCGGGCTGCCCACCGGGTTGCCGAAGGCGTAGACCTTGCCGTCCCGGGTGCCGACGAAGACCTGCCCGCCGTCGGTGGCCGGGGTGGCGAACTTCGGTGCGGTGCCGATCGGCGCGGACCAGACCAGCGGCAGGACGCCGTTCGCGTTGGGAACCGGGTCGTACGCGCGCAGCTGGGCGTTGGCGCCGCTGGACCCGCCCGACCAGACCACCCACACCAGGGCGCTGCCCGAGCGCGTTCCGTCGGAGGTCACCACGGGTGATCCGCTGGTGTAGGGGAAGGAGTCCTGGCTGGACCCGGCGACGGTCAGCGCGGGGTCGCCCGAGCCCGTCACACCGCGGTGCAGCGCCACCAGTGAGCCACCGTTGCCGACGACGTAGACATAACCACCGTCACCGCCCCAGACCCCGGGGTGGCCCCACTGGCCCTTGAGCGGCCCGGTGATCCCCACCACGTCGTCGGTCCCGCCGGTGCCCTGCGACCTGCCGCCGAGGTCGTCTCGGTCCAAAAGGAAGACTCGGCCGTCCTTGCCCTGCTGCACCAGCAGATGTGGGTGGGAGGCGGTGCCGAAGCTGTCCGGCAGGCCGACCGGCCCGCCGGAGGCCAGGTCCTTGTCCTGCTGGTCCAGGGTCGGCGCGTTGGACGGGCTGAAGAAGTCGGCGGCCTTCAGGCTCCGGTCGGCCTGCACCTGCAGCCGGACCACGGACTCCGCGAGAGTGCCGGGCGGGGCGCTGCCGGGGCCGGGCGCCGGACTGACGCCGTTGCCGGTGGCGAGGAAGATCCTGCCGGGACCGTCCGAGACGAGTCCCCCGCCGGACTGCCAGATGCCGGCCCCGCTGTTGCTGGCGCCGGTCTCCGTCGCCCACATCGAGGTCACAGAGGGGCTGGTGGTGCTGACGCCGACCACATAGCCGCGATAGGGCTTGGCATCGCAGTGTCCGCCGAACGCCGCGTACACCACCCCGCCGAGCAGCAGCAGGCCCGGACGCTGCATCTGGTACGCGGGCAGGAAGGACTGGGTGGGGTCGTTGGACGGGGTGCCCTGGATCGTCACGGGGAAGCCGGACTTCTCCGCCCCCGTGACCGGGTCAAGCGCGTGCATGTACCAGTGCGGACTCAGGTGGGTGGGACCGTCGTCGACCTTGGTGGTGAGATAGACCGCGCCGCTGGCGGGGTCGTACACCGGGGTGGCGGTGCTGCCGATGGTCGGCACCAGATCGCCGCAGTTGAGGGTGGACGCGGGCCATGCGGGCCCGAAGCTGCGCTGCCACAGCACGGCTCCCGTGGCGCGGTCGAGGCCGTAGGCCTCGTTGTTCTCGGTGACCGCCACCACTGTGCCGCCGACGACGATCGGCTGGGCGTATATCTGACCGTCGAGCTGCGCGGGAGCCTTCCAGAGCTGCCCGAAGGAAGAGGAGCGCACGTCGGACGGGCCGAGATCCGGTTCACTCCCGTCCCAGCCGGTCCGGAGGGTGTCCACCGAGCCGGTCGTCTCACTCGCCTGCGCCTGAGGGACGCCCAGCCCGACCAGGCCCGCGGTCACCGCGGCGGTCAAGGCGAGCGCCAGGCCGCGCCACCGGGTGTGTCTGCGTGCGTGTCCATGTCCGGTGGCACCCACCACCGCATCGCCTTGTGACGTCGCCAAGGAAACCCCCCTGAGTCCCCATCCCCGAAGGCCCCCACGCCCTCCCCCCGCGCCACGGCGGCCTCCACGATCGCGGGGAGGCTGCGCCACACGGGCCACAACCCGCGCATCCAATCACAAACCGGCGTCCGTGCCCACGGCTGTGAAGATTTGATGCATGCGGTCCCGCCGCATGCTCCTGCGGCGGGGCGAGATTCTGGGGCTGCGCCGGGATGCGGTGAACCTCGAGCGCGAGTCATTGGCTGTGGAGCGGGCGCTCCAACGCGTCGGCGGTGAGGAGGCTGGTCAAGCCCAAGACCATGGCATCGGTCCGCACCGTCCCGCTCCCACCGATCGTGGTGAAGACGCTCACCGGGCATCGCGAGCGACAGGCTCAGGAGCGAGCGGCGGCCGGCATGAGTGGAAGGAACACGGACTGATCTTCACGTCCCGCATCGGCACCCCGCTGGAGCCGGACAACCTTCGGCGTAGCTGGGACCCGCTCCGCAAGCGGCTCGGCCTGGAGATCCGATTCCATGATCTTCGGCACTCGGCCGTTTCACTGCTGCTAGATCCCGGGTGCCGCCGCGCGTCGTCCGGCAGATCGTCGGTCACAGCGACATTGGCGTGACTATGAAGGTCTACGCCCACGTGTCGCTGGACGAGCAGCGGAAGGCGCTCTGGAAACTGGGGACACCCTCTCTTGAGCCGTTGGCGTACCGGTTGGCGTAGGCGACACGAAAACACCCCCTCCGGATAATCCTGGAGGGGGTGTTTGCCCTGGTAGGACGGTCGTGGCTGGGGCCGGGGTCGAAGCGGCGACCTTCCGCTTTTCAGGCGAGTTGATCGTGCGGCCAGGATCATGATCCGGCCCGACAACGACAGACGTCGTCCCCCTGACATACCGCTGCGTACGCTGACGTCCGTTGTCGTTGCCGTCAGACTGCCGTCACGGGCGTCGGCCAGGGATGTTGTGGGGCACAGGCACCTGATCCGTAGCTATAGCCGGACCGGCCAACGAGGTTCATACCGGCCGCTTCATGTGCTCTCGGGAGCACTACTGGTCGAGGGCGGCTGCTGTGGTTGCTGTACTTCCTTGCTGTACAGCGGCTTCGCTGCTGTCGGCAGCTACGTAATTCGGCTCTGCCGTGGATCTTGTGATGCCGATCGGCGGATAGAGTTGCCCCGCAGACTGAGAGGGGTGACGGTGAGCTCGACAGGGGCGTGGGTGGTCGGCGTCATCCCTGACGCGGAGGCTCGGGAACTTCCGGACCGTTACGTCCATCTCATACGGCCCGGCGACTGGGACAAGCCGCAGGATTTCAGCCAGGCGCTGGCCTGGTGGTTGAACGGCGGCGAGGGAGAGGCCTTTTTCGAGCGTTCCATGGGTCCTTCCGGACCCTTGGCGCCCACGTCAGTCGCCCATCGATTCGCGGACTTCATCGAGGACGCCAACGTGTCCACCGCGGCCACGGACGCCATGCAGGACGCGAGCTTGACGTTGATGTCCGAGGTAGCTGGCGCTGATCTCTTCGTTGCGACTGCCCGGAAGGCAAACCCGGTCGCGGCCCTGTACTACGGCCTTGGCGCTCAACGATCAGCGCTGCTCCCCGGCTGGTTCGGGGACTTCCTGCTTTCCGCCGACGAGGTTCGGACCGCTCTGCCTCGGGTTGAGGAAGCCCTGCTCCTGTCCGACGCGCAGCGCAGCACCGCCCTCTCCCGGATTACCGACTGGATGACCGCGATGGGCGACACACCCGACTGCGATGCGGCGGAACTCATCGACGCGCCCCTACGGGTTATTCGACACGCCGCAAAGGCCGGATCCGGCGTTGCCGCTTTCAGCCGCTGGTACTGACCTCGGTCGGTCACTCAGGGACTGCTGAGGACGCGCTGCCGGAGAAGGCCGAGGTTCGCCCGGCCATAGCCTATGCGCTTGAACAGCTTGCCTCTCGTAACCTGGCCTTCGACCTGGCCCGAGCTCCAGGGCGTCGACATCTTGGGACAGGCGCACGCTTTCCCACTGTGCTGGTGGGTCGTTGGGGTGTGTGCAGGAGGGTTCGCCTGCGTTCATGAGTGGCTGGCCGACGAGGCGGGGACGGCTTGGGGACCGGCCTGAACGCCCGTGAACGGGGCTGAATGAGACGGGAACTGAGACGGGCCGGGCCGTGCTAGCTCGCGCGTCACACGTGGTCAGTAGCGGACGCGGGCCGTAGTACCGTCGACGTGGGTGACCGGACAGATGCCCACCTCACCGCGTGTCAGCCGCGGCTGCTCCGGCGCCTGCCGCGGATGAGGCGCTGGGCCACGAGGTGCCCCGACCCGGCGCCGAGGCCGGGGCCGGGGTGGGTCGAGGCGCCGATGTGCCACAAGCCGGGTACAGGTGTGGCGTGCCGGGCCGCGCCCGGTAGGGGGCGCCACAGCAGGGCCTGGTCGAGTTCGGCCGAGCCGCCGTAGGGGTCGCCGTTGACCGCGTTCGGGTTGTGCGCCATCAGGTCCGATGGTGTGACGGCGTCCCAGGCGAGTAGCTTCTCCGGCAGGTCGGGCGCGTGAAGCGCGATCCTGGCCAGGACCCGTTGGACGTATCCCTCGGTCAGCTCCTTCGTCCAGCGGCCGTGGGCGTCCAGTTCGCCCGCCGCGTCGCCGGTCGGCTTGTAGGGCAGTTCTTGGAGCTGGATCCACAAGGTCGCCGCGCCGTCCGGCACGCGTGAAGGGTCTAGGACATACTGCTGACCGACGACCAGTGTGGGCCTGCGCGGCAGCAGCCCCGCCTCGGCCTCCGCGCACGCGATCGCGGTGCTCGCGGACCCGTCGCTGAGATGGACCAGCGGTATGCCGGCCAGGCGCGCATCGCGCCAGCCGAGCGGGGCGGAGAGGGCGACGTGGAGCTGCATCGCAGCGCGTCCGTACCGGTAGCGCAGGGCCTCGTCGCGGATGGCGGGCGGGACGGGCGCGTCCGGTGGCAGAAGCTCGCCGTACAGCGCGGTCGGGGTTACCGAGACCAGGACGGCGTGGCGGGCCCGGATGGTTGCGCCATCGGTGGCGACGCCCATGACCCGGCCGCCCGTGAGGAGCAGCCGCTCCGCGGACTGCCCTGTGGAGATGTGCACCCCGAGCTCGCCGAGCAGTGCCTCGAAGGCGCGGACGAAGTTCCGCGCGCCGCCCGCCACCACGGGCATGCCGAAACCATGCAGGGTCGCGGCCATGACAGGCAGCGTCAGGCCGCCCAAGGCGTGGTCAGGAGACAGTCCGGCGTGCAGCAGCCAGGGTATCCACAGCACATCAGGCTCGTCGCCGCGGAAGGTGCCGCGGCAGTAGGAGCGGCCGCTGGTTACGGTGGCCCGCAACCACTCCTCGGTGCCGCTGAAGCGCTCGCGGCGCAGCAGTTTCACCACATGCCGGAGCACACGGGGCGAGCGTGGCTCACCGCCCAGGATGCCGCCCAGTGCGTCGGCGTTGTCGAGGAACCTCTGCAGCAGGGTGAGATAGGCGGTTCGGTCCTCGGAGTGGCCGAACATCTCGGCGGTGGCCGCGGGGTCGCGGTGGGCAAGGACCACGCGCCCTTCGTCGGTGACGGTGCCCGTGATCAGTCCGTCGGTGTTGCGATACTCCAAACCGTGACGGTGCAGGTCCTCACCGAGGGCGGCGTAGGCCCTGCCGGACACGAACAGCGGGTGCCACGAGGAGTACGTGTCGTGCAGGTAGCCGGGCAGAGTCCGCTCCTCGGTGGCGATGAAGCCGCCCAGCCGGTCGCTTCCTTCTATGAGGGCCACCGACCAGCCGCCCTTGGCCAGCTGGGCAGCGGCGACCAAGCCGTTCACGCCGGAACCGATCACGATCGCGTCGAAGGTAGGTGTCATCAGCGCTCCTTTGACGTGAGAGGTGGGGTGCGAAGGCTCCGCCTGAGCGAGCCACCACCAGCGAGGACGAGGGCGCGGCCCTCGCCAATCCAGCCTTCCCCTCAGGCGCCGGGCTGTCCAACGCTTGCAGGCGCCGCCCCAGGCCCTGAGCATCGCGCCGGTCAGGCACCGGCGTGATCAGCGGCTACCACGCCGCCCTCAACGCCGCCGCCGTCGGCCTGGGCTTCGAGGTCCTGGTCTTCGTCCACCTGGGCCACGGTGACCGCGAACAGCTCGCGGCCTTCGACCAAGGGCTCGCAGCCATCCCCGAGGTGATCCAGGCGGAGCGACTGTTCGGCACCCCCGACTACCTGCTGCGCGTGGTCCAGATCGAGACGGACATGGCGCGCGGACAGTACATCGACCCGCAAGCCGGTCGCCTCACCGTTCGACAGCACGCCGAACGCTGGTTGGCGTCGCTCACCATGGATCCCGGCACCTACGTGGGCACCGAGCAGCGCATCCGCCTGCACGTCCTGCCCTACCCGGGCAGTCGGACGCTGGCCTCGCTCCGGCCGACGCACATCCGTGAATGGCTGCGGAAGCTCCAGGACGGGGGAGTGGCGTCCGCCTATCAGCGGGTGATCTTCGCGAATCTCTCGACCATGCTCACGGCGGCCGTCGATGACCGGCACATCCTCGAAAAGCCCTGCTGTTCGTCGTCCGTGCGTGCACCCAAGCTCGACCCTCGCCGGATCGTTCCATGGCCCCGCGAGCGCGCGCTCGCGATTCGCTCGGCACTGCCGGAGCAGTACCGGGCCATGGTGGATTTGGCCGGCGGATGCGGCCTGCGTCAGGGCGAGGTCCTGGGCCTGGCGGTCGAAGACATGGACTTCATCGAGGGCGTGGTTCACGTGGTCCGGCAGGTCAAGTTCATCCGAAACCGCCCGGTGCACGCGCCGCCCAAGGGTGCAAGGACCCGCACAGTCCCACTGCCCGAGAGCGTCGCTCGCTCGAGGAGCACATCAGCCAGCACCCGCCCGCCACTGTGACACTGCCGTGGCGGGCGGTCGACGGCTCGCCGGTTACGGCATCGCTGCTCTTCCACAGGGATCAGGGCCGCGCGGTCAACCGCAACGACTTCAACCGTTGGTCTTGGCACCGGGCTCTTGATGCGGCGGGCGTCCCTCACGGCAGGGCAAGCGGAATGCACGCGCTGAGACACTTCTACGCATCCGTGCTGCTGGACGCGGGAGAGAGCCTCAAGGCTCTGTCCGAGTACCTGGGGCACCACGACCCCGGCTTCACGCCGCGTACGTACACGCACTTGATGCCCAGCAGCGAGAAGCGCACGCGTGAGGCAGTGAATCGTGCCTTCGCGGACGGCCCAGGGACCGATGACGGCCCCACCACGGCCCACTACGAGGGTTGGGAGCTGTTCGGTTTCGGATGTGCAGGAGTGTGTGTGAGTGCGCACGAGCATGTACCTGTTCGTGGTGTTGCAGCGCGCGCACGACGCTTGGCGGGCACTGTCAGTGCCGGCCGGTAGCGTCCTTCCTGTTGCCGATCACGTGTGGGGGAGGGGGCACGTCGATGCGTGGTGAGTCGCTGCGCACGATCGCTGCCCCCTTCGTGGCCGTCGGCCCGTCCGGCGTGGCGATCCGCACCCGCATCAAGGCCCTCAC
>NZ_JBSFJX010000155.1:0-18612 GCF_053598275.1 Streptomyces sp. NPDC001156
CCGGGGACGGCGAAGCCGCGGGCGGCCAGCAGCGGGCGCACCTCGTGGACCGCGCGGGTGATCGTGGAGCGGTCCACACCGTAGAAGACGGCCAGCGCCGCGTGGGGCAGCTGGAAACGCAGGATGACCAGCGTCGCGATCACTCGATCGGTGAACACCAACTGGTGGTCCGGGCCCACTCCCGCGGCGCGGAGCCGGCTGTGACCTCGCCGGTCATGCAACCGGCCCTCCTCGGCTGCCATCCACGGACCGGCCAGCTCGGCGATCAACCTGCCCAGGTGCTTGCGGGAGATGCCGGTGCAGATCCGATGCGACAAGGCCGTGCGGCTGAGGAGTTGTCTCACAACAACCCCAACCCGCACGGCCGTTGTCATCTTCCCGGGCCGACTCTCCGCGCTATCGCACACCACGTCGTAAGACTTTCCCTACGTTCATCAAGGCCCGCGCACGGCGCGGGCGCGCGCCGCCTCTGCGGCGCGGCCTGCCTCCTGTCTCCGCCCCGGCTGGCCGCGCCCGGCGGCGCGC
The DNA here is from genome assembly GCF_053598275.1 of Streptomyces sp. NPDC001156. Taxonomy (NCBI): domain Bacteria; kingdom Bacillati; phylum Actinomycetota; class Actinomycetes; order Kitasatosporales; family Streptomycetaceae; genus Streptomyces; species Streptomyces sp. NPDC001156. The sequence continues at coordinate 526 of NZ_JBSFJX010000155.1, forward strand.
CACGTGCAGCGGGCAAGCACGAGAATGCCCGCACAGCCCGGAAGGTCAGCACGGCGGCATCTCTGCGCGGTTTACGTGGCACGAGCGCGGCCGTCTGCGGCCATGGCCATAGCGCTGTCAAGCCAGGCTGGCTGCGGAGGGGTGGCGTCCGGGCGGGCGACGTCGCCGAGCCGAAAGGCCGGCGGGGAACGAGCGCCGTACCGCCGCCGTCACGGATGCGACAGCGTGAGCGGACCACCGCCGAGAGATGGGCTGAGGGGGAGCCGGCTGCTGCCGCGCTGCGGCTGAGCCCGTCGTGGGCGCTCCGCTGGGTACACCGCCGTGGAGGCTGCAGGATAGTCGCGGCGACGAACCACTGTTCTCGGCCACTGTCGTCAGGGTCGATTGCTGTGGTCGGCAACATGGACGCTGTCCGCCGCATCGGGGATGATCTTCCTCGACGTAAGGCGGGCGCTCGGCCATATTGGGACTACACGCCTGCAATACATCTGCGAACATACCGCTTTATGTCTTCATGCCTGTGCTGTTCGTGGGCAGTGAACGTGCCGCAGGCTGATTCATTCAGTGACAACACCTCCTGACTTTCCTTGCCGTGGAGGCCTGGCATGTTGCATGGCTACGCCTGTCCGCCGGCACCGCGGGGAGAAGCAAAACTCGCTTCTCCTCCGCTGTGACAGGGGCCGGGGACGTGGACGTCTCAAAGACGAGACGGTCGACGTCCGTACGGGCCACGGGTCGACCATCCACGAGAACCGTGGGGAAGGTGAGCGCTGGCATCGCCGACGCCGTCACCAGGCGGCGGGGCCGCGGCGGGGCCGGTTACGAGCCGGGCCCTGGTTGTCGCAGATCGAACGAGCATTAAAGGGAAGTCGTCCTTGCAATTCCAGCAGAGCTTTTCCGGCGAACACCATCATGCTGAGCGGGTTGTAACGGAACGGTCCGGAGTGGACCTGGCTGGGCGCTCGGTCGAGTTGGAACTGATGGATCCGCTGTTCGTCACACCTGATCGGAGCGGCCCTGGCCTTCTGCTGCGTGGCGCCCCGGGGGTGGGAAAGAGCGCGCTGCTGGATGCCGCTGCGGTACGGGCCGCACATCCTCGCTCGGCCGGTTCTTGAGCCCGCGATCATCATGGGTCTCCCCCGAGTCAGTCCACTGCTTGCCAACCGACGGACGAGTCCGGTGAAGCAGTGCAGACCCCCAGCCCGTCTCGGGGAGAACAAGATCAGTCTCCGTCAGGCTAGTGGGCTTACCAAAGGATCTGTGACGCAACCTCGCCAAGAGACGGATAATTGCCAGTTGGTGAAGGTTTGCCAGACTGTGTGGCGGCGATCCACGCCCGCGGGCACTTGAACCTCGACGACCAGGGTTGGTAGACAGCTTGTTTGAAGCTCTTGGGCTCTCGCCCGCCGACAGCACCGTGTACGTGGCGGTGGTCAACCACCCCAAAGCTGACATTGATCAACTGGCTGAGGCGACCGGACTGTCACAATGCCAGATCAGGAGAGCCCTTGCGTACCTCTCCGGGGAGGGGATGGTCAGCAGGCTCCCTGGGCGCCCGATAAAATTTCTCGCCGCTCCCCCCGATGCTGCAGTCGGCAGCCGGATCGCGGCCATCGAATCGGATCTCTGGAAAGCACGGGAAGCCGCACAAAATCTTATGGAGGCCCACAGGGCTGCCTCCCGCTACACTCTTCCCGATCAGTCCCTCGAAGTTCTTTTGGGTCAAGACAGCGTAACTCAACGAGTCATGCAGATCCAGAACAACTCTCGGCATCAGGTTCGAGTATTCGACAAGCCACCGTACGCCATTCCTCCCGGTCACAACCTGGAAAGCGAGCGTCGGCGCCTTCGTGAAGGAATCCGCTATCGAGTCATCTACACAAGGGAGGCCATTTCCTGGCCGGGGCGACTGCAGTCCGACGTGCTCCAATCGGTGCGCCAAGGTGAATTGGCCCGAGTGAGGCCGTACTTGCCCGTGAAAATGTTCCTCGCCGACGAACGTTTGGCGGTCATATCTATCAGTTCCAGTAAACATGTTATTGATGCCGCATATATCGTTCATCCCTCATCCTTGCTTGATGCACTAATTACACTCTTTGAGGATGAGTGGGAGCGCGGAACGCCGGTCTGCTCCAATGAGTCTGAGGAATCGCATCATGACGAAGCTAGGGCATTGCTCGCACTTCTCAACTCCGGACTCACCGACGAAGGGATTGCACGTTCGTTTGGCTGGTCCGCTCGAACCACGCAACGCCGCATTCGCGCATTGATGGAAGAACTGGGGGTCAACACTCGGTTCCAGTTGGGCCGCAGCGCCCACGCTCGCGGTTGGCTCTAGTACTCCAGTAGCGGTTCGCTATTTCGCTGGTCAGATGCGTGATTGTGAGTGTAGCCAGCTGACGGTCCCTCGGATGGACATTCGCGCGGACCGCCAGCCGATCGAGCGGTTTATCCTGTGCGCCTCGGCGGGCTTTGGCAGGCTTCAGCCCCGTCCCGCCCACGAGTCTCGCCGTTAGCTTTTGTCAGACCAGCAGGCAGCCGACCGCCGGGAACAGGCACATCGCGAGCATGAAGTAGACCCCGACCCATGGAGGCGGGGCCCGCGGCCAGCGCTGCACACTCCTCGTCTCTTCCAGGACCGCGTCGACCAGATCGAACGCCAGGACCTAGGCAGCTCGCCCAGATGGCCGGGAGCGAAACGGCCCCCGGCCACCGTGAAGTCGCGGGGGACGGTCGTCAGACCAGGGCCCCGGCGTTCGGTCCGGATGCCCGGGTTCGTGGTGATCATGTGAGTCCGTAGAGGTTGAGGACACGGTGCCGGTCGGCGTGAGCACGCCTGGCGGAGGCGATGTTGACGTAGTCGGCAAGGGTCAGCGCGCCGCGGATCAGGTCCCGCAAGGCGGCAAGGACAGCGGGGGTGTTGCGGGTGTGGATCTGGGAGAGATCTTCTCCGAAGACAACATCACGGACCCAGTGGACGGTGTTCTCCACGGTCCAGTGCCCGCGTGCCCGGGAGGCGATCTCGGCCGCGGTGGCCTGCTCGACGGGCAGGTCGGTGATCGCGTACACGGTCTCGGTGCGCCACCGTTTCATGTCGGCCGTGCGGCGTTTGCGCTGGATGCGCAGGACCTGGCGGGCATGCGGGAAGAGCAGGTTGTTGACGGTGACGACCTGGACGTGGCGCTGTTCACGGCGGCCGTGGCCGGCGCTGTCGTTACGGTGGATGACGGGGATGGCCTTCCAGGGCAGATTCTGCAGCTGCTGGGCGAGCTTCTTCCGGTTGGCCTTGATGGTGAACAGGTAGTGGGCGCTGCGCTGTTCGACGAGGTAGGTGACATGGGCGCGCTGGGCGTGCAGGGCGTCCACGGTGATCACGTCGTCCTTGAGGTCGGCATCGTCGACCTGGTCCAGCAGGGGCTGGAACTCGGGGATTTCGGTGGTCTTCGCGCCGATCTCACGGGAGGCCAGGGTGATGCCGTCGCCGTGCCGGACGGCGGACAACACGAAGACGCGGCTGCCGTCCGGTCGCCGGGCGCCACGCAGGCACTTGCCGTCCACCGCCACCGCCCGTCGCCGGGCTGCGGGCGCTTGGGCGGCCTGCTCGGCTTGGCGGTGAGCACGGCGTTGTTCCCGCTCGATCAGTCCATCGGGTGTGCGCCTGGTGGGTGCTTGTCGTGCGGCGTTTTCCAACGGGCGCAGGTAGGCGAAGCCGGCCGCGCTGACCTGGGCCGGATCGAGCAGGCCCAACACGCGGCGGAACGTCTTCTCGCTCGGGACGCGGAAACCATCGAGCAGCAGGTCGTAGGGCAAGCCGAAGGCGGCCAGTTCCGGGGCAGTGGCGTGCTGGCACCACTCCGCCACGGCCGTGAGCGAGTCGTTCCCGGCCGGTGTCATCGCGCAGATCGACAAGGCCAGCAAGGACGGCAGCGTGAACCGCCTGCCCTGCCGTGCGCGGGGATCAGGAACCCGCGCCAACTCGGCGACCAAGTACCGCACTTCATCCGAGCTTCGGGGCGGGATCGGGACACGGGACGGAACAGCGATGTGGGATGATGGTGGAACGAACACGGCAACCTTGCAGATCCTGAGGCGTAGACACCTTCATGATCCACAAGGGCCGTGTTCGTCTGCATTCGGGGGACGCCACCGTCACCGAAGCTGTCGCAGCGGGCGCTGCGCGAGGTGCACGGCGTCACTGACACCCACCCCACTAATACCAAACCGGCACATCGCAGTTCACGCCTCCGGAGCAGCGGGTGCCACGGAGGGCGGCGGCCCGCTGCGGCTTCGTCAGGTGGAGGTCGACCCCGACGAGCTGTCCCGTGAAGCCGAGTCGCGACCTCTTTCATGGGAAACGAGGTGACTCGTACCGTGGAGTAGGGGCTCCGTCGGATCCGAACCAGGCTGCGAGGTAGGCGACTTGGCGTGGGCATGGACGAACTCGGGTGGTTCAAGAGCAGTGTGCGGCGCACGAACCTGAATCGAAGAGACGGACCGTCGTGACGACGACGCTCGGGGACGACCTCATGCTTCCCTGCGTGATTTCGAGCAGCTCTGCAACGGCCACCGCCCGCGTCAGGGCATCGCGAATGCCCACCTGCCGGCGCCGATCGTCATGATGGGGCACGGATGGGCGGGGAGCGGTTGACCGCTCCCCGCCCCGCTGTCAGCCGATGGCCCGCGGGCCGTCGGTCATGTCATTGCCTTTGTCAGTAGGAGAATTGCTGGATCTGGGCGTCATACAGCCCGAAGGTCCATCCCGTACGTGTTGCCGGGTCCAGCTGCACGAGGCGCGGCATGTACTGCAGCAGATCGCTCGACGCTGCTGCCGCCTGACTGAAGCCGGACAAAGTCCGTACCGGCTGACCGGTCGTGAGATCGGTGACCTGCATCTGGGCGGTGGCGTTGTTGTCCGCGATCCATCCCTGCTGATGGCCGCTGGGAATCCCCGCCGGCAGGTCGAAACCGGCCACCGCAAGCTGGTTCGTGCTGTCGATCGCCAGTGAGGTGGCCGTACCGGTCCGGATGGGGATCTGCCTGCTGGTCTGGTCGTCACCGACGACCGTGGTGAGGACGCTGGTGGGCGCGATCGAGCGATTCGCCGAGCGTGCGGTCAGCCCATACAGGGTGCCGGCACTGTCGGAGGCGAGATCTTGGGTGCACCGGGAGGCGGACCCCGCACTCGTCACGGTCCCGGTGCCCAGATCCACCCGGGGCACGTCTACATTCCCGGTGCAGCCGCCGGCGGTGCGAGTCGACATCAGGCTGACATCACCGGTGGTGGAATCGATGTCGATCAATTGCCACGGGAACAGTCCGACCGCGTCCGGCAGCGGGATCAGTGATGCGCCGGACCCGGTGGACAGATCGATGGGCAGCAGTGCGCCAGCGCCCTGTGTCGAGCCCCTGAGCAGCACGGCGGCCCGGTTCCGGGCGGGGTCGACCTTTCCGGTCACAAACGTGTAGCCGGTGGGCACCGTCACATCGCCGACCAGGGTGTCCGTGGCGGTGTTCCAGGTCTCCAGCGACACACCGCCGCCGTCCCAGGCATCCTCCTGGTGGACGAGCAGGGCGTGGTGCGTGGCGGGTATCACGCCGAGCACGCCGTAGACCGAGTTGGGGGCGTCGCTGGTCAGGAGAGTGCCGTAGGTGCCGGTGGTGGGGTCGTAGTGCCGTACCACCGCCCCTCCCGATGGCATCCTCAGGGCGGCCAGGGAGTCCGTGCCGGCAATGGCGAAGCTGGTCACGGTGCTGTCGCCGGGGGCGAGTCCGTCATCGACCTCCAGCATGGACGTCGGCGAGGCCTGGCCGAGGACGCGGCCCCGGCTGTCGAGGGCGAGCACTCGTACGTTGTAGAACTCGGAGGTTCTCAGGCCGAGTTTCAGCGCGTCGAGGCGTACTGTGCCAGAGGTGGCGGGCAGCTTGTGATGGGCCGCGGAGGGGGTGTCCACGCCGTCATCGTCCAGCTTCGTGCCGTTGGCGTTGGTGAAGGTGTTGAATCCGCTGAGCGCCGGAGCGGGTGCGGAGAACTCCACCTGCGCCGACGCCGCTCCGGGCACGTCGCGCACGTCGTAGCCCAGGCTGAAGGCAGGCTTGGCGCGGTTGACCTCGGAGCTGTGGCCCGCCGGCCCGCTCGCGCCGGTGATCAGCGGTGCGGCCGGGCGGTCGGCCGCGGAGCTGCCCTTGATCCGAATCGGGGCGAACTCCCCGTAGGTGTTGAGGGAGGGAAGGCTCGGGTTGTTCGTGATCTGGGAGATGCCGATGCCGTAGATCCCGCCACCCCCGTCGAACGCGCTCGCGGGAATGGTGACGGTCCCTGTAGTGGCCTTCAGATCCTGGTGCCACGCGGCGGTGAAGGTGGGTGCGAGGAGCGGGTTCCAGTGGCCCACGGTCGAGAGCAGGAGCTGGGGGTTGCTGAGGTTGGTGACGCCGGTCAGGTCGTAGTGCACCGTGACCGCCTGACCTGCCGAGACGACGGCCGGGGCTCGGGGTGCGGTGGCCTCGAGGTAGCGGCCGTCGCTGGGTCCGATGGCCAAGGTGCGGTGCACGCCGGCCCGCACCCGTCCGTGGAGCAGGACGCGGTAGTCGAGCTGGATGGTGCGATCCCGGGTGGAGACCACGGGCAGGTGTGCCGCGGCGAGCAGTTGCTTCGGCATCACCCGAATCGCCGGATGGTTGGACCGCCACACCGTGGAGCCGACGGTGAGCGTGTACTGCGCCCCCGCTCCGCTCGGCACTCCTGTGACATCGCCGGCGAAAGTGACCGGGCCGACCAAGCCCTCACCGTTGCCACCGGAGGCCATGTCGCCGAGATCGATGCGGTTCTGGTAGGTCCCCTCCGTGAAGCGGCCGCCGAGTGCGCCGAACGTGACCCGGTGTGCGACCGCAAGCCGGACGATGGCAGGGTCGGCAGAGCTGCCGCTCTTGCTTCCCAGGGCCTTCTCGGTAGCGGCGGTGACGTCGATCTGCGGTCCCACATGCAGGGGCCGGTCGATCTGCGCCGGGCTGGAGACCGGGCGTGCGGTGCTCTCCAACAGGGTACGGACCTGCGCGGGTGTCAGGTGGTGTCCGGCCAGGCGGGAGGCCTGCAGCACCACCGCGGCCGCCGCCGCGATCTCCGGCGCGGACGCCGACGTGCCTCCGCTGAGTACGACGTTGACGTCCGAGGGGCCCCCGGCCGGGGTGCCGAGCGTCGCAACGGGGTGTTCGAAGGAGATGATGTTGTCGCTGGGAGCGGACAGGTCGACGCGACTGCCGAAACCAGACGAGAATACGCCGAATCCGCTGATGCGGGTCTCGGCGACGGTGCCGTTGGTGGACCGGCCGGCCGGGGCGGCGAGCGTGTCGTCCAACGTGGTGCCGCCGGCAGCGATGGCGCCCGAGTCGAGGACCTTCGTGGGCGTCGTGGACATCGCGTCGTCGTCGATGGACGTGGCCTCGGCGGCGTCGCGGGCGGTGTCCGTGGGTGTGCTTCCGCCGTCCGGGCCGACCGCCGCTCTGGTGTACATGCGGGTGCCGTCGTTGGAGGAGATCGACACCACGATGCCGTACTGGTGGACGATGTACTCGACGACGTTGTGGATGACCGGGTCATCCTCGAAGTAGCGGCCCGGGAAACCCACCGCATCGGTGCCGACGCCGAGGCTGGCGGTGATGACGTTCGGCCGGGGCGACTGGTTGGCCGCTGCCAGCAAAGCGCCCGCTATCTGGTCGGTCGTCGGCCGCTGGGGAACCACGAGCCGGTACTTGGCTCCGGGGGCTATACCCAGCAAGTCGGTGTAACCGCTGCCGGTCCGGCCGGGACGCTGACGGTCGTGCGGCAGCGGGGCCATCACCCCGAAGTCCAGCATGACCTCGCCCAGACTGGCGTCCTCGTTCTCCACGGTCGCGGTACCGCTCAAGCTGCCGTTCTCGTCGGCAACGTAAGTGGGAATCAGCGGCATCGACGGCAGATCGAGGTAGCGCTGTCCATTCCGCAGCACCGTGGTGGCCCCGGCGCCCTGCGCGTAATGGTCGCTGTCGTTCGCCATCGACTCGTCGATCAGGTCGCCGAGCGACACATTGGTGATGATCTCGCCGGCTCCAGGCATCTGCCCGAACTTGCGCTTCAGGGTGGAGAAGGCGCCCACCGCGTTGACCCCGCCGGCGTTGAGCAGCGACTGGGCGGAATAGGCCAGATCGTAATTGGTCGGTATCGCACCCGTCGACGCTGAAGGGGTCCTGGCTGCCGCCGCAGCGGCAGCGGCTCGCACCGCCCTCGAAGACAGCGGCTGCGCCCCTGTGTTCATCGTGTTCACATAGCGATTCGGTTCAGCGAAGGCGACTCCAGACGTTCCCTTGAGGGTGCGGGCGACCGCCGCCGAATCCCGGTCCTTCATGTGGACCACGTACGCCCGGGGCACGCCGGAGACGCCGGATCGCAGGCGCGGCGTGGCGGACGAGGAGGTGGACGCCTGCGGCAGCGAGGGCAGGGCCGGCAGCAGCGATGTGGCGCCCGCCGCGTGCAGCGCCTTGTTCAGCGCGGCGTTGCTGGTCTGGGGAGCGCGGGCCGCCATCCGGTTACCTGTCAGCGCACCTCCGGTCACCGAGGTGTTCGCGTCCAAGGTCAGCAGAACCTGGCCCGGAACCACCCCCTGCCGCTGCTTCGGCAGATGTGACGCTGATGAGTTGCTGCCAAGCGGCGTCTTGACGGTCGGCGACTGGCCGGAAGCAGTGGCCGCAGAGCCGGATCCGGGGGATCTCAAGGGCATCGCGGCCGCGGGTATCGCTACGGCCGCAGTGATGGCCACAAGCGCGACACCGACGGCACCAAGCCGTCTACCGCGCGTATGGGCATACGTCATGGGACACCTTTCATAAGGAGCGGATCCGCGAGCACGGATCCACACCGGAAGGCGCTGCCCGCTCGAACGTGCCCAGGACAGCGCCAGCTTGAACGTGAAAGATGTCAATCGCGGCCAATGAAACACAAGATTACGAGGCTGGCGAATTTCTGCCCTGTGGCCGGAAGCTGCCACAGAAATTGGCGGGGTGGTATGGAATTTGGCGTGCTCGGGCTTGCGGAAGAAACAGAACACGTCTACGTGGCACTGGTCCGGCAGCTTCGCTGTCCTCACCCTCTACGGCCTCACATGATCACCATGAACCGGGACATCCGGACCGAACGCCGGGGCCCTGCCATGGCCCATGCTGCTCTCACCGAACCGGATCGGCTGTGGTCGGCGCAGGAGGTCTTGTTGCGTCAACACCCAGCCCGGTGCCGGCGGCGGCCGGGGTCTACGGGTGGCACTTCGAAAAGGCTCCCTGCGCTGACCTCGCTGCCGGGCGCCTGCTTTACGTCGGCATAGCCCCGCGACACATGGCGAACCGGTCCAGCACGCAGAACCTGCGCAAGCGCGTGCGGTATCACTACCGGGGCAATGCGGCCGGTGAAGTTCCCCCTTGAGCGTGGACAGCGGGTGGTTACGCTGCGGGGGCGAGGTCTTGTGCCGTCAGTGCCCTGGTTTCGACGGGGGTGACGTACCCGTAGACGGGATGCTTGCGCAGGCGGGTGCGGTTGTACTCGACCTCTATAAAACGGAAGATGTCGGCACGGGCGGCCTCGCGGGACTCCCAGACCGTGGTCCCGATCTCCGCTTTCAGCAATCCGAAAAAGCTTTCGCCGGCCGCGTTATCGTAACACGAGCCCGTTCTGCCCATGCTCTGTCGCAACCCCAACTCCCTTATCGCCTCGCGGTATTCGTGTGAGGTGTATTCCGATCCGCGATCCGAGTGCGCGATGCAGCCTGTCTGCAGGCCGCCGCGGCCAGCTGCCATCTTCAGTGCGTCGACGACCAGCTCGGCGCGGTGGTGATCGGCCATCGCGTACCCGACCACCTCGCGTGTGGCCAGGTCGATGACCGTGGCGAGATACCACCAGCCGGCCAGCGTGGGCAGGTAGGTGATGTCCGAGACCAGCTTGGTGCCCGGCTCGGCGGCGGTGAAGTCGCGTCCGACCAGGTCCGGCGACGGGGCCGCCTTCCTGTCCGGCCGAGTCAGGCTGCGGCGCTTGCGGCGCGTGATCCCGCGGATGTCGCGCTCGCGCATCAGCCGCTCGACCTTCTTCCGGTTGATCCGCCGCCCCTTCCTGCGCAGCGCCGCCGTGATCCTGGGGGCACCGTATGCGCGGCGGGACGCCGTGTGGATCTGCCGGATCTCGGCAACCAGCTCGTCCTCCCGACGGGCCCGTTCCTCGGCCGCCGGCCGGGCGGTGAGGTAGGCGTAGTAGCCCGAACGGGATACCTCAAGCACCCTGCACATCAAGGTGACACTGTGACCACCGGGGTTGTTCTCGGTGGCCTTCTCCGCGTCGATGAACGCGTAGCACGCGGCTACTTCGTCGACTCCTTTGCGAAGAAGGCCACCGCTTTTTTCAAGATCTCGATGGTCTGCTGCTGTTCCCGGTTCTCCTGCCGCAGGCGGCGCAGCTCTTCCTTCTCGTCGCTGGTCAGTGCGCCGGCTGGGCCTTGACCCCGGTCGGCCTTGTCCTGGTTTACCCAGTTCCGAAGCCCCTCCGGGCTTACGCCGATCTCCCGGGCGACCTCGGTGACCGTCTTCTCCGACGATCGGACCAGCGCGACCGCGTCCCTCTTGAACTCGGCCGTGTACCGCTTGCTCGTGTTGCTCTCTTGCTCACTACCTGGAACTGCTTCCTCTGAGACCTTCCGTCCCAGTATCAGGCTGTCCAGCCCGGAGGGGGAGCTTCACACTGACTCCCGCCCTCTCTCGTTGTCTCTCAGCGTTCGCGACACCCCTCCGACACGCTCAGATGACGGCCCAAGCCGAGCAGGCCGGCCACCCAGAGCCCTGACGTCCGACACGTCTTGCGAAGCGAGGGAGCGGCGCGTGGGAGCCAGGAGCAGGCTGGTTAGTGGAGGTGGGTTGCCGTGGTACAAAACGAAGCCATCTCGCCCGTCGAGGATGCCGCAGCACTGGCAGTTCTGTTCGACCAGTCCCCTACCGACCTGCTGATCTTGGACCCGGAGCTACGAATCCTGCGGATCAACCCCACCAGGCCGCTTCTGCACGAAGTACCCCTTGAACAGATCACGGGCCGAGACTTCACCGACGTATATGACCTTTCCGAACCCGGTGAGGTGGAGGCGATGCTGCGCGGCGTGCTGGAGAGCGGGGCTCCCGTACGGGAGCGACTGGTGGGGGTACATCTGAAGGGCGCGCCGGGGCCGAAGTACCTGTTCTCCGTCTCGGCATTTCGTCTGGAGAGCCGGCAGGGGAGGATCCTGGGGGTGCTGGTGGAGGGGCTCGATGTCACCCAACGCGAAAAGGCAGCCGCCAGGCTGCGTGTCTTCGACTCGGTGCGCGAGCAGGTGGGGCGGACCCTCGACGTGGTGGCCACCTGCCAGGAACTGGTGCAGGCGCTGGTGCCGGACTTCGCCGACATCGCCGTGGTGGAAGTGGTGGACGCAGTGATACGTGGAGAGGACCCTCCGCTGAGCCCTCTGGGACGGGAGGTGCCGCTGCGCCGTACCGCCTTCGACTACAGCGGCGGCGAGGAGCAGATCCAGGCACATCCGGTGGGTGACGTGCGCGCTCTACCGTTCCCCACGCCGTACGCCCAGACGCTGGCCGACCTCAAGCCCCGCCTCGTCGCCCTGGGCCCCGACACGCCCTGGCTGGCCGCCGTCCCGTCGTGCGCCGAGGTGATCCACGCATCCGGTGCCCGCAGCCTGATCACTGCACCCCTGACGCTGCGTGGAACCGTGCTGGGACTGCTGAGCCTGTACCGCACCGATGAGGCGGACGCCTACAACGAGGACGATGTCACCCTCGCCCTCGCAGTCGCCGCTCGCACCGCCCTGTGCATCGACAACGCCCGCCGCTACACCCGCGAGCACACCATCGCCTCGACAATCCAGCGCCACGTGCTGTCCCCTCGCGCTGCGACGCGGACGACCGTGGAAACCGCGCGCCTGCACGTGCCATCCGAGGTGGGCGGAGGCGGCGGGTACGACGCCTTCGCCCTGTCCGGCGCCCGCACCGCACTGGTGGTCGGCGACGTCGCCGGCCACGGCATCCACGCGGCCACCACCCTGGGACAGACACGGACCGCCATCCACTCCCTGGCCGCACTCGACCTGGAGCCCGACGAGCTCCTGGCACGCCTCAACGACACCGTCACAAACCTGGCCCAGGAACGCGCAGCCCTGCCGCCCGGCGACCCCCTGCACCGAGAGCCGCTCACGGGAAGCTGCGTCTACGCGATCTACGACCCGCTCGCCCGGACCTGCACCATCGCCCTGGCCGGCCACCCCCCACCCGTCATCGCCCACCCCGACGGGAGGACCGAGATCCCCGACCTGCCCAGCGGACCGCCCCTGGGCACAGCCGAGGGACCCCCCTTCGCCGCCACCACGATCTCTATCGCCGACGGCAGCGTCCTCGCCTTCTACACCGCATCCCTCCTGCACACCTCCCCGTCCCCGGACACCCTCCAACGGGTGCTGGCCCAGCCCGACCGGCCACTGCAGGATCTATGCGACGACGTGCTCTACCGGCTGCGGACCGACACCCGCGACGGCGACGTCATCCTCCTCCTCGCCCGCACCCACCCATTCCCCGCCGACCAGGTCGCTACCTGGCATCTCGACCAACACGCCAAAGCTGCCGCCACGGCGCGCACCCACGCCCAACACCAACTCACCCATTGGGGAGTGGATGAGGAAACCGCCTACACCACCGAAATGATCGTCAGCGAACTGGTCACCAACGCCGTCCGCTACGGCACCCCGCCCCTGCGGCTGCAGCTCATTAAGGACCGCACCCTCACCTGCGAGGTCCACGACGGCAACCCCCTCGCGCCGCGGTTGCGCCACGCCAAGACAGTCGACGAAGGCGGGCGTGGCCTGTTCATCATCGCCCAACTCGCACAGAACTGGGGCGTCCGCTACTCCCTCGACGGCAAGACCGTCTGGGCCGAGCAGACTCTCTGACTCAATTGGCCAGCGCGTGAGGCAGGTCAAGTGCGGCAGGACAGAAGACCAACGAGGCTGCTGCGCCGATGGGTTGAGACTTCGAATGCCTCCCTCAACGCCTCCGGAGTCGTGTGCGGCAAACCGGCATGATGCCAGCCATGACTTCCGAAGCCAACAGCACCCCGCCCGTGAGCACCGAGGTTACGGTCGTGACCGATGGCGTCGCCCAGGTCTTCACCTGGGAAGACGATGCGCGCATCACGGTCCGGAGCCTTGGTGCTGAGGTCGTGATTAAGGCGAATGCCGCTGGACTCAGAACGCTGGCCGGCCACCTGCTCACGCTCGGCAAGGACGGCGTTCCCGATGGGAGCCATCTGCACTTGGAGGACAGTAACGGTCTGGCAGAGGGGTCCGTCGGGTTGGTTTTAGAACGAAGCGACGAAGACGACTGAGGCAAGCCCACGGCCCCAGTCACAAGGCCCGATGACCCTGCCTGTCGAATGCGTGTCGAAGTTAGGTGGAGCAGTGGCGCACTTGGCGTGACTGTGCAGGTCACGCGCTATGGCGAGTGCGAGCGTCCAAGCGCCTTCTAAGCACTTGGCCGCAGGTTCGGGTCCTGCAACGGAAGTGCGGCGGTGGTTTGCTATACAGCAGCGGGGTACAGCAACCATCGCAACCGCTGGTCGCTATCAACGGCCATCGATGACCGCACGCCCAGCGTGCTGGACCGTAGTGGCCTAGCAGCCGAGGGTTCAGGACGAAGAGGTCCGAGTCGAGCCAGTGAGCCGAAGACCGACCGGATCCTGTGATTCGCCCCCATGTGTCCCCCGAAATGGGCCAATTTCGAGTTTGGCCAGGTCAGCAGGGGCCCAACTGGCCCGCTGGAAGGCTGCCGGGCATGGCGAGGGAGACCGTTGATCAGCTGGCGGAAGCGTCACCGCGGGCTCAGGGTTCTGGCTGGCCTGGGGATATCCCGGACCCGGGCGGATGCCCTTGCATCGGTGCATTCGGTTCCCGTAGCGAGCTGGCCTGGTGCCGATCCACGCACATGCCGTGCTTGCTCACTCGAAGGACGTAGCGGCGATGTCCTCCAGTACCGTCAGGCCCGACGGCGACCAACCCAGGACACGCCGTGCGGTCTCGCCCGACGCCTGCTGATCGAGCAGCAGCGCTTCGCCGTGCAGTCCGAGCCGCTCGAGTGTCTGCGCCGCGGGCTCGACCTGGACCCGGCCGGACAGGCCGACGGACTGACTCACCGCTTCGGTGATCTCACGGACGGTGGGGTTCACGCCGCTCGCACCGAGGAAATACGAGCCCGCAGAAGCCTTCTCCAACGCGAGTATGTACAGCTCGGCGACGTCGTCCACGTGGACCGTACTCCAGTGTTGGTCCCCGGGGCCGATCATGGTGAGCGCGGGAGCGTCCCCGGCGGTTCTCTGACCGGCGGCAACCAGGTTCAGCAGTCCGCCGCCGCGACCGTAGACCACGGCCGGCGCCACAACCGAGGAACGCACACCCGGCGCTGCGCGGACACGCTCGGCGATGGGCACGCGCCACGCCGTCAGTCGCGGGGGGTTCATCGGGGTCGACTCGGTGATGGCGCTGCCACTGCCGTGGTCCCAGACGCCTGTGGTGTGCACGAAGGCCTTGCCGGTGTTCTGTAGTGCTCGGAGCATGTTGGCGACGGCCACCTCTTCGACGGCCGCGCCGGTCTCGTCACCGGGCGACGCCAGATGGATGACGCCGTCGCTTTCCGCGACGAGTTTGTGGATGGCCCCACCGTCCGATAGGTCGGCAATCGCCGCTTCGGCGCCCTTGGCGCGGACGACTTTCGCTTTGTCGCTGTTCCGCACCAGAGCGGTGACTTGATGACCCTTGGCGATGAGTTGTTCGAGCACGGTTCCGCCGATGTAGCCGGTGCCGCCGGTCAGTAGTACGCGCATGATGTCTCCTCGGCCATCTATCTCAAGTTCGAACTACTCATCCGCTTTACACGCGTTTACACGCGCCATTCGACTGGCCGAGGCCGGGGAGGCACTCCCGCCGGAGGCCCGTGCCGCCCTGGAGGCGGGCCCGCTGCGCGTCGGCGACGCCGAAGCGGCGATCAGGCCCCAGCCGGGGTCGTGGAACCCGGCGCACATTCGTCCGTCGGTACGGGGGGGAAGCAGCGCCAAGGCCTGCTCGGCAGCCCCGTTGACGACTTCCGGAGTGGCGCTCGCCTTGCCCAGGACCTCAAGCCCCCGCAGCACGGCAAGTAGGAGGGGGTGTCGGACAGTGAAGGACTGCGTTGGACCTTCGATCAGGACATCCGTACAGACGGCGGCTATCAGGGGCGGACGAGGACGGCGCCGACCTTGCCGGGCCGTACTGCGTGCTCCACGGCGGTGGTCAGCTCGCCAAGGCTGTACGTAGCGGCCACGTCGAACTGGTCCGTGAGCGCCAGCGCGATCTGCTTCGCGGTCGCGATGTCGGATGCCCGCCTGTCGGCGGAGGCCTCCAGCAGCCACCGGCCGAGGGTTGCGCCGCTTAGCGTCAGCGACTGGTGCAGCAGCGTCGATGCATGAACCGTGATCGGCTCTTCGGCGAGCTGCCCGTAAACGACCAGCTTCCCACCAGGTGCCAACAGGCCCAAAAGGTCCTCCACAAGCTTCCCGCCGATCGGGTCGAAGACCACACTCACCGGATGGCCGCCCGCCGCCCTGCGGACTTCGTCGGCCCAGCCCGGGTGCTCTGTCGCCACGACCGGCACGTCCGGGAACCGCTTGCGCAGCTCGGCGGCACCGCTGTCGCTGCGGACGACATTGACGAGCGGCAGGTTGTGGAACTGGCACACGCCCGCCACCAGCCGCCCGACCGACGAGCCCGCGGCGGTCTGCACCAGAAGGCCGTTGTATCCGAAGGCCGGGTGCTCCTGTGCCTCACGGCGCAGCATCACCGCAGTGAGCGGGTTCACCATCATCTGCGCGGCGACCTCGTCCGGCAGCTCGTCCGGAACGGCGACGACCACTTCGGCATCCGCCACGATCCACTGGGACCACGCCCCTGGATGGAGGAAGACCGCTACGCGGCCGCCGACCTCGACACCCGGCGCCACGCGCGTTCCCGGGCCGATCGCCTCCACCACGCCGGTGGCCTCCACGCCGCCCAGAACCGGCTCTGTAGCCGTCCCGGGGTAGGCCTCGATGGCGAGGAGATCACCGCGGTGCACTGCGAAGGCCGTGGTGCGGATGAGGACTTGGCCGTGCTCAGCCGCAGGCTTCGGCTCCTCGATGACGGTCAGGACGTCGGCGGGTGGCCCGCCGCGGGTGTAGACGACTCGACGGTTCATGATTCTCCTCCTGCGCGCTGGTAATTGTGTGGCTTGGCCAGGGCGTCAGCCGACGTCCTGCAGCAGCAGGTGCTTGGCGCTCAGTGCTCCGTCCAGTTGCATCAGCCGCCCGCCCTCACGCAGACCGCCAAGGTCCAGGGCGGCGAATCCGAATTGGTCCAGCAAGCCGGCCACGGCTGCCTTCGCGTCGGCGTCGTCGCCCGCATAGAAGGCCACCAGCCGTCCTTCGGCGTGCCGGGGGTCCGCGGCGATGAACGGGCCGTACAGGGTGTTGAGAGCCTTCACGATCCGGGCGCCGGGAAGGTGGCGAGCAACCCACTCGCTGCCCGTGAGGTCACCGACGTCGTACCGGCCCCGGTAGGGGTTGGCCGCCGCGAACTGATTCGTCGTGTCGACGACGATCTTCCCGGCCCAGCTGGTGAGGTCTGTCAGTTCCGGCACGGCGAAGAACGGCACCGCGAGGAAGACGAGCTCCGGCTCCGCCGCCTCCTCGGCCGTTACCGCGCGGGCCTTCGGCCCCAGCTTGCCCACGAGGGCTTCGAGAGTCTGGGGACCCCGGCGGTTGCCGATGAGTACCTCATGGCCGTGGCGGATGGCCTTGTCGGCGACCGCCTGCCCCACCTCTCCTGCGCCGAGCACGCCAATGGTGCGGGGTGTGGTCATGGTCTTCTTCCTCGCTCGCGTGCCGAAACCGTGCGAGCTGCCCGCCGTCAGCCCGAGCCGACCCGGCGGCGTGTTCAGCCTGCAGAGACCCACAGCGGGAACCGACGTCCTCGTTACCGGCGGGAGCCATCGGCATTCCGTCTATTTGTTTGGTTATGTACCTACTAGCAGATAACTCGGACGCGGGTGTTGCAACCGGCGGGGCGCGTGCCGGCCACGGCACGGACGCCTGGGATGATGGCGGGGATCCGGTTGAGCGAGAACTCGACCTGCCGCAGGCCTGCCTGGGCGTGTGCGGCGGCGTCAAGCTCTGCTTCCCCCAGGCATCCCCCGCCAACTCCAGTCTCAAGGGAACTCGCAGGTCAGCGACCCAGGGCGGCTTCGCCGCCCGCCGTGGGGCAGGTAAATGGCACACCAAACACCCCGTAGCCCTTGATCAACACCGTGGCGCGGGGTCGCACCACAGGAGGCGAGGTCAGCTACCTGCAGTTTTGCCCACCCGCGTCAGTATTTACGCGTCAGATGAGGGGAACGGAGCCCGCTGTAAATCTGCCATGGCGCCCTAGCCGGGCCGTGTCGGGGCCGTGCGAGGGTGCCCGAGGTCCACCAACAATGACAGAAGCCCACGGCATCTGAACTGGTCAGAGCCGTGGGCCTGTACTGCCTCGCTGATCAGCCGGTCGGCTGATCAGTACCTGCACAACTCGTTCCACGGTCGGCTCACGGAAGTGAGATTCCAAGCCCGCCAGCGGGCACGCGAGTTGGCCGTCAGCGCATAGCCCTTCGGGCTGACATCACCAGCTGACATCAACGGCGGCGAACGATGGCGCACGGAAGCGGCCACAGCCGGATCGGCGAGCGGCCAGTAGGCCCCGTTCCTGCACGCCGCACCGCGCTGCGAGCGAACTTGTAAGGCGAAGGTCAGCCCGGGCGGAGCGGGGAACGGGGCCGGCGGAGTGCAGGCGCGGCCCGGGCCCGATTGCGTACCGCAGTGAAGGCCCTCGTTGTCCTGGTCTTTGTCCAGTGCGTGGACTCTGGTGCGGAATTCCGCTTGATCAGCCAGCGAGTTGGTAGCTGAGGCGGGTGAGGCGGCTGGTTCGGTTGCGATCGAGGGGATGCCCGCTC
>NZ_JBSFJX010000156.1:0-18571 GCF_053598275.1 Streptomyces sp. NPDC001156
GGCGACCGCGTGGGCGCGGCCCTCCGGCCCCCCCCCCCCCCCCCCCGCGTGATCCCGCTCGTCGAGGTTGCGCCGGGCGAGCGCACCGGAGAGGACGCCGTCCAGGCGGCGGTGGACTTTTGCTCCTCCGTCGGCCGCACCCAGGTCGACGAACGCAAGGAGATCCCCGGGTTCTTGGACACGGCACCCGGCAGGACCGGCCCTCGGCCGACCGTCGACAAGCCCCGGGCACCGGCAACAGGTCGCGAAGCCCGTGGCGAAGGGCTCAGGCCCTTGCATGTGCGCAGTCCTCGCTGAAGAACGCGACCGCAAGCAGCTCGCCGTGCTGTTCGCACGGAACAGCACAGCCAAGCACGCCCGCACGAAGGAGAATTGAAATGACCACTACGATCGTCCCGCTGGAAGATCACCTGGCCGCCGACTTCTACAACTACGAGTCGCTGCTCCCGGAAGAGGAACGCAAGATCCTCCTGACGGCCCGCGCCCTGATGCAGGACGAGATCAAGCCGCTGGTGAACGACAACTGGGCCAAGGGCGAGTTCCCCGAGGAACTGATCGAGAAGTTCCGCGGAAGCGGCCTGGCCGCGCTGGCCTACGACGGCTACGGCGAGCACCAGCCGGCGGTCAGCCACCTGCTCAGCGGCATGTTGGCAATGGAGCTGGCCCGCACCGATGCCTCGGTTGCCACCTTCTTCGGCGTCCACGACGGACTCGCGTTCTACTCCATCTACTCGGGCGGGGACCAGGAACAGCGCGACCGGTGGCTTCCCCGGATGGCCACCATGGACAAGATCGGCGCGTTCGCGCTCACCGAGCCGCTGGGCGGCTCCGACGTTTCCGGCGGCATGCGCACCACTGCCCGGCGTGAGGGCGACACCTGGGTCCTCAACGGGGCCAAGAGGTGGATCGGCAACGCCACCTTCGCCGACTACGTCGTGGTGTGGGCGCGGGACGTCGACGACAACCAGGTCAAGGGATTCGTCGTCGAGAAGGGCACGCCGGGGTTCAGCCCGGAGAAGATCGAGGGCAAGATCGCACTGCGGATCGTGGAGAACGCCGAGATCACTCTGACCGATGTCCGGGTGCCGGAGGCGAACCGGCTGCAGAACGTTCATTCTTTCCGGGACGTCGCAGAGATCCTGCGCGCCACCCGCAGCGGGGTCGCCTGGGAGTCGCTGGGCCTCATGACCGGCGCGTATGAACTGGCCCTGGACTACGCCAAGAAGCGCATGGCGTTCGGCCGTCCGATAGCGAAGTTCCAGATGGTGCAGGACCTGCTCGTCAAGAGCCTGGGCAACATCACCGCGTCGTGGGGCATGTTGGTGCAACTCGCACGGCTGCAGGAGGCCGGCATCTTCCGTGACGAGCACTCCTCGCTGGCCAAGAGCTTCGTCACCTCGCGGATGCGGGAGGTCGTCGCCTGGTGTCGCGAGATCTTCGGCGGCAACGGCATCCTGCTGGACTACGGCATCGCGCGGTTCTTCGCCGACGCCGAGGCTCTCTACTCCTACGAAGGCACGCGCGAGATGAACACCCTGATCGTCGGCAAGTCGATCACCGGGCAGAGCGCCTTCGTGTGAGGGGCAGCCGCCGTCCCGGTCCGCCGCGGCAGGCCGGGACGGCGGCGGAAGGCGCGGCCTTGTCTTCGTGGCCCTGCATCCGGGGCCGGGCGTCTCCAGAAGATCGTCCGGTTCCAAGTGAGTCTGCCGCGCTGTCAGCAGGCGGATCACCGGACCGGCCGGCACCGCGGCGCGTCAGCGAGGGAGGGCGGTGGCCCGGCCGACGCGCAACCCAACGACGCGACCGCCTCGGCGGCATCCTCCACGAGTACGCACATGCCGCATGACCAGGCCGGATGATGTATCGGTACCCGCACGGCCGACCTGGTCACAGCGTGCCGACGCCGGGAATCAAAAGTGTTCGCCGGACGCTTTGAGCGTGCGTGAAGAAGATAGGTTTCCTCTCGTTCGGCCACTGGTCGCCGAGTGCGCACTCCAAGACCCGGTCCGCCGCCGACTTCCTGCACCAGTCCATCGACCTGGCGGTCGCAGCCGAGGAGCTCGGCGTGGACGGTGCGTACTTCCGCGTCCACCACTTCGCGCAGCAGGCGGCCAGCCCGTTCCCGCTGCTCTCGGCCATCGGTGCACGGACCTCGAAGATCGAGATCGGCACCGGCGTGATCGACATGCGCTATGAGAACCCGCTGTACATGGCCGAGGACGCCGGTGCTGCCGACCTCATCTCCGGCGGCCGACTGCAACTCGGCATCAGCCGTGGATCACCGGAACAGGTGATCGACGGCTGGCGATACTTCGGTTACACCCCCGCCGAGGGCGAGACCGGCAGTGACATGGCTCGCCGGAACACCGAGGCCTTTCTCAAGGTGCTCGAGGGCAAGGGCTTCGCGCAGCCGAACCCGCGGCCGATGTTCCCCAACCCGCCGGGGCTGCTGCGCATCGAGCCGCACTCCGAGGGACTGCGCGAGCGGATCTGGTGGGGCTCCGGCTCGAACGCGACCGCCGTCTGGGCCGCAAAGCTGGGGACGAACCTGCAGAGTTCCACGCTGAAGGACGACGAGACGGGCGAACCGTTGCACGTCCAGCAGCGCAAGCAGATCGAGGCGTACCGCGAGGCGTACAAGGAGGCAGGCCACACGCGAGAGCCGCGCGTGTCGGTCAGCCGCAGCATCTTTGCCCTGACCGACGACCTGGACCGGGCTTACTTCGGCCGCGACCGCAACTCGCGCGACCAGATCGGCATGATCGACGACACGACCAGGGCGATCTTTGGACGCTCGTACGCCGCCGAGCCGGACGTGCTGGTGAAGCAGCTCCAGGAAGACGAGGCCATCCAGGCCGCAGACACCCTGCTGCTGACCATCCCGAACCAGCTCGGGGTCGACTACAACGCCCATCTGCTGGAGAGCATCCTCACCCACGTGGCACCGGAGCTCGGCTGGCGCTGAGTGTGCTGCCGGCCCGCGTGCGGTGCGGGCCGGCGCGTCACTACCCACTGCGCCGACAGAGACCCGGCCCGACACCGCGAGGGGCACACGAGGCCCGGCCGGGCCCGATGGGCTCGGCCGGCAGTGGGCGGACCCGCGCCGCCCGGCGCAGGGGGGACTGTGCGATGGATGCTCCATGTCAGGCTTGCCCGACAGCGGGTCTCAGCCGTGGCCACAGCGTTCCCGGATCAGCCTGTGCGGAAGATCGACCATCGCACAGCAATACACGTTCTCACGTTCCTGGCCGATGGTGACAGTCCAGCCGATCCCCGCATACACGTGCCCGCCGGTGTGCTGTCCAGGGCCGACCAGGAGGCGTATTTCGCACACGCGGCCCGGAGAGGGACATGCGCGGCCCCACGACGATACCTAGGGTGGGAAGTGCAGGTCTTTGACACAGCCTGGAACGAGTGACGTAGCAGGAAGAGGCGCCACGCAGTGCCCGGTCCGCTGTAGGCCCGGCCGCGACCAGCGGCGAAGGGGCGCGGACCGTACGCCGTCGGGCGTTGGGGAAGGACCAAGGGCGGTTCTGAACCATGAGGGATGTACATCGGCTTGATCCCATGCCAGCGACCCTGGGCAGCGGCACCGTTCTCGCGGCGTGGGAACGGTTCGTGCAGGGCGAGGATCACGTCCCCGGTGTCCGGCCCCTGGTGGCGATCTCCTGGCATCGCTGCCGAGAGCAGTACCGGATCGACCCTCACCTCACAGAGGCTCCGGTGGCTGTCGTGGAGCTCGACCATACGCCCGAGCACGATGTCGTCGTCGCTGAGCTGGGTTTTCGTGCCGCCTCCGTGGCACATGAAGTGGGCAATTCCGGTGGCGTCGTTACCGTCGCCGATGCCACGGGCCGGGTCCTGGCCGAGTGGGGTGATCAAGCCACGCTCGCCAGAGCCGGCGACTGTAATCTGGCGCTCTGGTTCTGCTGGTCCGAGTGCGCGGTCGGCACGAACGGCATGGGCACGGCGCTCGAGGCGCACGGCCCCGTACCGATCAGGGGCGCGGAGCACTGGTGCCAGGCGTTCCACAACTGGGTCTGCGCGGGCGTCGCGGTGCGCGACGTGGTGACCAGGGAACCGATCGCGGTCCTGAACATCTCCTGCTGGCGCAGCCAGCTTCCCGCGTCCGCGGAAAGCTGGCTGGCGAACGCGGTCGCCATGGCCCAGCACCCGCTGAAGAGGCGCGCCCGGGACAGCGGCGCCGAGTTGGTCGCGGCCTACACCCAGGCCAGGGCACGCTCCAGTGCGCCGCTCGCCGCGGTGGACACCGTGGGCAAGGTGGTGATCGCCGACGACATGGCAAGCGTGCTCCTGGGTGTCCCGGCATACACCCCGGCGGTCGACCCCACGCTGCGATGGAACCCCGGGCTGCCGGAATTCATCGCAGCCGCGAGGTACGCCACTGGGCAGGCAGCCCACGATCCTGACTGGGTCGGCTCGACACAGATCTTCGCCCACCTCGCCGACGAGCCGACATCGATCAGCATCCGACCTGTCTTCTCGTCCGGAACCCTGATCGGGAACCTGGTCTCGTTCGGTGCATGCGACGGGGCGCCGTTGCCCAGAGCGAAGGAGTCCGCGCACCCTCGGGTGCGGCCGCGCCGCCTGGTCGCGATGCGCGACAACCGGATGGTGCTGCTGCGGCTGCCGGAGGTGTCCTTCGCTGAATCGCAGGGAAACGACGTATGGCTCTCCACCGATCAGGGGCGATTGCGA
The DNA here is from genome assembly GCF_053598275.1 of Streptomyces sp. NPDC001156. Lineage (NCBI taxonomy): Bacteria > Bacillati > Actinomycetota > Actinomycetes > Kitasatosporales > Streptomycetaceae > Streptomyces > Streptomyces sp. NPDC001156. The sequence goes on from NZ_JBSFJX010000156.1 coordinate 4,720, forward strand.
GCCGCCTCTCTGAGCTTGGACAAGCTCGACAGTGAGCTGGCGGATGTCGGCTTCCTGCGGGTGCACCGCCGGTATGTGGTCAACCTCAGCCGCATCCGGGAGATCGAGCGCGGCCTCAAGGGCGAGCTGTCTCTGGTCATGGATGGCCGGACGAACGAGATGGTGCCGGTTTCCCGGCGTAACGCGTCGTCCGTGCGTCGCGCGCTGGACATCTGAGTCCAGCACATCCTCTGTTCCCGGAAGGACGTTTCCGTGTCTGACAGTCCGGACGCCGTTGCCGGCGAGATGAACGTCGGGAGCGCGGGCGGCCTCGGTCTCTCTGTGTCGGCCGGGCACTGCAGTCACCCGATCGGGGGCGCGGGCAACCGTGATTGGTGGCCGACCCGGCTCAACCTGACGATCCTCCGAAAACACCCCGCCATGGCCGACCCCATGGGCGAGGACTTCGACTATGCCGCGGCGTTCCGGACGCTCGACCTCGACGCCCTGGCGCGGGACGTCGACGAGGTGCTGACGACGTCGCAGGAGTGGTGGCCTGCCGACTTCGGCCACTACGGGCCGCTCGTGATCCGGATGGTGTGGCATTGCGCCGGGACGTACCGCATCGACGACGGCCGTGGTGGCCCATCCGCCAACATGCAGCGTTTCGCACCGCTGAACAGTTGGCCGGACAATCGCAACCTCGACAAGGCGCGCCGGCTGCTCTGGCCGGTGAAGAAGAAGTACGGCCGCAAGATTTCCTGGGCCGACCTGATGATCTTCGCGGGCAATCGCGCCCTGGAGACGATGGGCTTCACGACCTTCGGCTTCGCCGGCGGCCGGGCGGAGGTCTGGGAACCCGACGAGGCCATCTACTGGGGTCCCGAGCACGCCTGGCTCGGCGACGAACGCCACGGCGGCGTCCGGGAGCTGGAGAGCCCTCTGGCCGCCGACCAGATGGGCCTCATCTACGTCAACCCGGAGGGTCCGAACACCGTCCCGGACCCGCTCACCTCGGCCCGGGACATCCGCGAGACGTTTCGGCGCATGGGGATGAACGACGAGGAGACCGTCGCGCTGATCGCGGGCGGCCACACATTCGGCAAGACCCACGGCGCGGCCGACCCGGACACCCACCTCGGCCCCGAACCCGAGGGCGCCCCCCTCGAGGAGCAGGGCCTGGGATGGAGGAGCAGCTACGGCACCGGAAAGGGCACGTACGCGATCTCCAGCGGACTCGAGGGTACGTGGACACCCACCCCGACGAGATGGGACAACAGCTTCTTCGAGACCCTGTTCGGCTACGAGTGGGACCTGGAACTGAGCCCCGCCGGTCTGTGGCAGTGGATCCCGACGGACGGCGGCGGGGTCGGCACCGTGCCGGACGCCCACGACCCGTCGACGACCCACGCCCCGACGATGCTGACGACGGACCTCGCGCTGCGGTTGGACCCGGTCTACGAGCCGATCTCGCGGCGCTTCCTGAAGAACCCGGACCAGCTCGCGGATGCGTTCGCCCGGGTCTGGTTCAAGCTGACGCACCTCGACATGGGCCCGATCCAGCGCTACCTCGGACCCCTGGTCCCCCGGGAGACGCTGCGCTGGCAGGACCCGATCCCCGCCGTGGACCACGAGCTCGTCGGGGCGGCGGATATCGCCGCGATCAAGAGCCGGATCCTCGCCTCGGGGCTGTCGGTGTCCCAGCTCGTCTCGACCGCGTGGGCGTCGGCCTCGACGTTCCGCGTGAGCGACAAGCGTGGCGGGGCGAACGGCGCGCGCATCCGCCTCGAGCCGCAGCGGGGCTGGGAGGTCAACGACCCCGACACGCTGGCACAGGTGCTGCGCACCCTGGAGGGGATCCAGGAGTCCTTCAACAGCTCCCAGACCGGGAACAAGAAGATCTCGCTGGCCGACCTCCTCGTGCTCGGCGGAGCCGCCGCCGTCGAGCAGGCCGCCAAGGCCGCCGGCTACGACATCCAGGTCCCCTTCATTCCGGGACGCACGGACGCCACGCAGGAGTGGACCGATGCGGAGTCCTTCGCGCCGCTCGAACCGACCGCGGACGGGTTCCGGAACTACCGCGGCAAGGGCAACCGGCTGCCGCCGGAGCACCTGCTGGTCGATCGCGCAAATCTGCTGGACCTCAGCGCGCCCGAGATGACTGTCCTGGTGGGTGGCCTGCGGGTTCTGGGTGCCAATTACCAGCAGTCGCCGCTGGGCGTCTTCACCTCGGCGCCCGGATCGCTGACCAACGACTTCTTCGTGAATCTGCTCGACACGGGCACGGAATGGAAGCCGACATCCGCGACCGCGGAAACCTTCGAGGGTCGCGACCGCGCCACCGGCGAGGTCAAGTGGACCGGTAGTCGCGTCGACCTCGTGTTCGGCTCGAACTCCGAGCTGCGTGCCGTCGCCGAGGTCTACGCGAGCGACGACGCACGGGAGAAGTTCGTGCAGGACTTCGTCGCCGCGTGGGACAAGGTTATGAGCCTCGATCGGTACGACCTCGCCTGATCCTCCATGGGGGGCCGGATGCCGGCAGAGGCGTCGTGACCGGTCAGCCGATGTTGATCGGCGGCGATTGACCGGGCCGCAGCCGGCCCCGGCGCGACGCGTTGCAGTGCGGCCTGGCTCCTCCCAACGGTGGCGTATCGGGTACGAACGGTGGCTGGTCGCCGGCGAACGGTATGAGCCGGCCCGAACCGGGGCTCTGCCTTGTCGGTGTGATTCATCCGGCGTAGCGTGCTTATTGATCAGTAATTTCTCATTCTTTTTCGGGTCCCGCGTGGCGCGCTCCTTGACTGCCTGTTACAGCAGGGCATCGAAGGACGCAAAAAAGAAATTTCGAGGTCATTTCAAAGCACGTTTTTTGCCGAACGGGAAACCGACCGCGACGTGCCGTCGTCAGCACGGCCGCCACGAAGTGGACACAGGGATTCGGGCTGAGGAGAGTGAAGCCCCGATGACAACCATGCAGGAGCGATCCGACCTGCTGGACAAGCTCGGGTTGGCCGAACAGAACAAAGCAGCGCTGGGTCATGTACTGGGGACCGGGAGCATTGGGTATGCAGCCGAGAAATCGGACGGCACCATGCAGGCCACCATTCGGATCCACCCGGATGAGCTGACCTGGGATCCGTCGATTCTGGTCATGCCCCATGGAGGCGATATCGCGCTCGAGCTCGTCAATGACGACCTGAACACGCACTGCGCGCTCCTGCCGAGCAATGGCGACCGGAAGTTCATCTGGTTGGTGAACCATTCGCGCGGACGGGCGACCCTCAATCTCGATGGGCCGGGCTACTACTGGTTCGGGTCGCCCACGGGCAACGACGAGGGCCGGGGGTTGACCGGTGCCATCGTCGTCCTGGGGGACGCTCCGCCGGAGGCTCGCCTCGACCGTCCCGAACAACCACGGCCGTAGGAAGAAAGGAGGAGGAGCACATGACCGTCGATTACGTGGACGCGGGCGAGGCCGTCGACCAGGGAATGCTGAGCGGCAAGGTCGCGGGCGGGGACGTCGCGCCGCCGGTGGTGGCCGGCGTCGACTACGAGCGCATACTCAACGCCCGCCAGGAGCCCCACAACTGGCTCACCTACTACGGCGCCTACGACGGGCAGCGGTACAGCCCGCTGGACCAGATCAACACGGAGAGTGTCAAGCGCGTCGTCCCCGCATGGGTCTTCCAGGCCGGCACGACCGGTCTGATCGCGGGCGCGTCGACCTACTCGTTCGAGGCCGCCCCGATCGTGGTCGACGGGGTCATGTTCCTCTCCGGCTGGGACGGCTGGGTTTGGGCCCTCGACGCGAAGACCGGTGTGGAGATCTGGCGGTACAAGCACGCGGTCCCGTTCGACGTGTCCTTGTGCTGCGGGAACGTGAACCGTGGGGTCGCCGTGGCGCAGGGGAAGGTCTTCTTCGTCACGGCGAACGCCCGTGTGATCGCGCTCGACGCCACCACCGGCAAGCGGGTCTGGGACAAGACCTACGGTGACGTCCGGGCCGGGGAGAGCGCCACACTCGCCCCGCTGATCGTGAAGAACATGGTCATCGTCGGCAGTTCCGGCGGCGAGTTCGGCGTACGCGGCCACCTCGACGCGTTCGACCTCGGCACCGGCGAGCACCAGTGGCGCTGCTACACGGTGCCCAAGCCTGGGGAGCCGGGCTCGGAGACCTGGCCGGCCACCGGCGAGGCCTGGGCGCGTGGCGGGGCGAACTGCTGGGTGACCGGCACGTTCGACCCGGAGACGAACCTGCTGTACGTCGGCACCGGCAACCCGGCGCCCGACTTCGACGGAGGTGTCCGCGAGGGCGACAACCTCTTCACCGACTGCGTCATCGCCGTCGACGTCGACAGCGGTCAGATCCGCTGGCACTACCAGTGCACCCCACACGACGTGTGGGACTACGACAGCATCGCCGAGTGCATCCTGTTCGAGCGGGACGGGCGCAAACTGCTCGGGCACTTCGACAAGAACGGCTACTTCTTCGTCCTCGACCGCATGAACGGCGCGAGGGTCGGGATCACTCCCTTCGTGGACCGCATCACGTGGGGCGCCATCACGAGGGACGGCCGGGTGACGGCCAAGTCGTACCCCGACAAGGAGGGAGAACCGGTCCACTTCTACCCCGGTCCGGCCGGCGCCAAGGAATGGACCCACGCGGCCTACAGCCCGAAGTCCGGGCTCTTCTACGTCCCCGTCCAGGACACCGGCGCCACGGCCACCCGGTGGCGGCGGGAGTTCAAGGAGAGCATCCCGTACTGGGGCGCGGGCGTTCAGGTGGACATCGAGGACATGGCGGGGTCCATCAGCGCCTTCGATGCGAGCGGCGAGGAGAAGTGGCGCTGGCGCAATGAACTGCCGATGTGCGCCTCGGTGCTGGCCACCGGCGGTGACCTGGTGTTCGCCGGTGAGCCGTCCGGCGAGTTCAACGCGCTGGACGCTCGCACCGGGCAGGGGCTGTGGCAGTTCCAGTGCGGGAGCGGCCACCACAGCAGCCCGACCACCTACATGGTCGACGACAGACAGTACATCGCCGTGCCGGTCGGCTGGGGCGGGTGGGCCGAGGGATTCCTCCCCGGCATGCTCGGCGCGGGGCACGGAAGCGCCCTGATCGTCTTCGCACTCCCCGAATGGTCGTAGCGCGACCGGAGCCTGCCGTATCCGGGCAGAGAGGAGGTGGATTCATGGAATCCGAGCTCGCTGAGTGGGAGACGCCCGAGTTCGAGGAGATCGCAGTCGCAGCCGAGGTGACCATGTACGTCGCCCGGCTGGAGGACTAGCGGACGTGGGGCACGCCGGACCAGGTCCGGCGCCCCCTCGGGCTCCGGACGCCTACGGACGGCCGGGCCGGCGACCGACCCGGACCTGCGACGAACGGAGTGCCGGCGTGTTGCTGCGAGTGCTGGGCTCAGCGGCGGGGGGCGGGTCCCCGCAGTGGAACTGCGGCTGCCCTGTGTGCACCGCGGTCCGCTCCGGGGCCGGTCCCCCACGCACCCAGTCCTCGATCGCTGTCAGCGCCGACCGCCGCCGGTGGTTCCTCCTCAACGCCTCCCCCGACCTCCGCGCCCAGTTCGAGGCCTTCCCCGGCCTGCACCCGCGGGGCGACCGGAGGACACCGCTGGAAGCGGTGCTGCTCACCGACGCCGAACTGGACCACACGCTGGGCCTGCTGCTGTTGCGTGAGGCCCGCGCCCTGCGGGTGTACGCCACGCCGGCGGCGCACAAGACCCTGTGTGACGGCTCGGGAATCCTGCGCACGCTCCAGCACTACTGCACCGTCGAGTGGCGGGCAGTGATCCCCGGCACCGACCTGGACCTGGCGGACGGGCTGTCCTGCCGCGCGTTCGACGTGCCCACCGCCAAACGCGCCCGGTTCACAGCCGAGGCGGACCACGGCCGCGTCGTCGGCTACCGGCTGACCGACAAGGGCAGCGGGGGAACCGTGGTCTACCTGCCGGCCGTGCAATCGCTGACGCCGGCGCTGCGCGCGGAACTCGAGGGCTGCGGATGCCTGCTGGTCGACGGGACCTGCTGGCGCGACGACGAGCTCGTACGGCTCGGACTGGCAGGCAAGACCGCCCGGGAGATGGGCCACCTGCCCATCGACGGCCCGGACGGCAGCCTGGCGCAGCTCCCGTCGCTGGGCGCGGGACGGACGATCCTCGTGCACATCAACAACACCAACCCCGTTCTCCTAGAGGACACGCCCGAGCGGGGTGCGTTGCGGGAGAACGGCATAGAGGTGGCCACGGACGGCCTTGAGGTCCAGGTGTAGAGCCGTGACGACAACACCCACGAGAACGACCAGGAGCAGCGGCGCCGACGACTTCGTCGAGACGTTGCGGGCCCACTCGCGCCGGTACCACGACCAGCACCCGTTCCACGTCCGGATGAACGCCGGCCGGCTCAGCCCCACGCAGATCCGAGGCTGGGTGGCCAACCGCTTCTACTACCAGGAGAGCATCCCCCGCAAGGACGCCGCGATCCTTTCCAACTGTCCCGACCTCGACGTCCGCCGCCGCTGGATCCGACGGATCGTCGAACACGACGGCACCGCCGTGGGCGAGGGCGGCATCGAGGCCTGGCTGCGCCTCGGAGAGGCCGCCAGGCTGACCCGCGAGGAGGTCCGGGACCATCGGCACCTGGTACCCGGAGTGCGGTTCGCCGTCGACGCCTACGTGAACTTCGCCCGGACCCGCCCGTGGGTGGAGGCGGTGGCGTCCTCGCTCACCGAGCTGTTCGCGCCCGACCTGATGGCCGCGCGCCTGGCCGCATTCGAGCGCTGGTACCCGTGGATCGACCCTGAGGGCCTCGCCTACTTCCGCACCCGCCTGGAGCAGGCTCCCCGCGACTGCGAGCATGCCCTCGAGGTGGTCACGTCGCACTGCCTCTCCGCCGAGTCCCAGGCGCGCGCCGTCGACGCGCTGTCGTTCAAGTGCGACGTCCTGTGGAGCCTGATGGACGCCATCGACCAGGCCTACCCGGAGTGACCACCATGGACCCGACCCCCCTTGGCGGAGCGACCCAGACCAGGACCAGGACGGGACCCGGCGTCGAGGTGCGCGGCTCGGACCGGCCCCGGTTGGCACGGCATGTCCGGCTCACCTTCTGCCGGACCAGGCAGCGTCCGATCTTGCTGCACCCCGAGACGGTGGTGGTCCTCAACGGCAGCGGCGCGGCGATCCTCGAACTGTGCGACGGGCGGCACACCGTGGCCGAGATCGTGACCGAGCTGGGCACCCGCTACCGGACCGTCCCCGGGGACGAGGTGCGGCAGTACTTGACCCGGCTCGTCGCCAAGCGCTGGATGGAGCTCACCGATGGATAGCCCGTTCGGATTGCTTGCCGAGCTCACCTATCGCTGCCCGCTGGCCTGCCCGTACTGCTCCAACCCGCTGAACATGGCCGGCTACCAGGACGAGCTGACCACCGACGAGTGGCGGCGGGTGCTGACCGAGGCCGCCGATCTGGGCGTCCTACAGTGCCATCTGTCCGGCGGGGAACCGCTGCTGCGGCGCGACCTGGTGGAGATCGCGGCGGTAGCCCACGACCTGGGCCTCTACACCAACCTCGTGACCAGCGCCCTCGGGCTCTCGCGTCCGAGGGCCGAGCAACTGCGGGCCGCCGGCCTGGACCACGTGCAGATCAGCGTCCAGGCCGACGAGCCGGCCGTGTCCGACCGAATCGCCGGCCTCCCGTCCTTCCAGCGCAAGATCGAGGCGATGCGCGTGGTCAAGGAGCTCGGCTGGCCGCTGACCATGAACGTGGTGCTGCACCGGCACAACATCGACCGCGTCGCCGACGTGCTCGGGCTGGCCGAGGAGATGGGCGCCGACCGGGTGGAGCTGGCCAACACCCAGTACTACGGCTGGGCCAGGCGCAACCGTGCCGCGCTGCTGCCGAGCCGGGGCCAGCTCGAGGCGGCCGAGGTCGTCGTGCGGGCCGCCCGTGAGCGGTTGCGGGACCGCATGGAGGTCATCTACGTCATCTCCGACTACTACAGCCGCTACCCGAAGCCCTGCATGGGCGGCTGGGCATCCCGGCAGCTGACGGTGACGCCGAACGGCGACGTCCTGCCCTGCCCGGCCGCCCAGTCCCTGCCGTTGCCGCGGGCCAGCGTGCGGGAGGACTCACTGGAGTGGATCTGGGCCGAGTCCCCGGTGATGACCGCCTTCCGGGGGACCGACTGGATGCCGGAGCCTTGCCGGAGCTGCCCTCGGCGGGAGCTGGACTTCGGCGGGTGCCGCTGCCAGGCGTTCCTGCTCACTGGCGACGCCGCCCGCACCGACCCGATCTGCCATCTGTCGCCCGACCACGACCTGGTTGCCCGGGCGGTCGTGGCCGCCAACGCTGACCCGCCGGCCGACGATCTTCCGATGATCCCCCGCCGGTACCCGGTTCGCCGGCCGGCCCGCCTCCCGGGGTCGAACGGCCGGGCTAGCCGCCGAACGCCACCGGCAGCGTCGCAGCAGCGATGATCAAGGCGACTCCGCTCAGCAGGTCCGAGCGGATCCGGACAAGGCGCGCCGCGACCCGCCCGAGCTGCAGCCCGACCAGCGACATCACCGCCGTCATGACGCCGAAGACGGCGGCCGAGAACCATGGCGAGAGCCCAAGCATCCCCAGGCTCGCCCCGGCGAGCAGGTTGTCCAGGCTCAGCGTCAACGGGATGCCGAACAGCGCCCACGGGTGGTCCAACTCGTCCGGCTCGGGGTTCCTGAGGGCCGAGATGACGAGATAGAGACCGTACCCGCCGAGGACGGCCGCACCCATCAAGTCGGCGATGCCCCCGACGGACTCCCCGATCCGGCGCCCGATGAACAGCCCGACCAGGGGCATAATCGCATCCCACAGCCCGAAGGTCAGTGCAACTTGCACGGCGCGCTTCAGGCCGAATGGGACGGTGCCGAGCGCGATCGATACCCGAAAATTGTCGAGACTGAGCACAAAGCCCAGGAGCAGTATTTCCCAGATCATGGCGACGTCACTGCCCGATGACGACCGATGCCGACAGGAACGACTCTGTCTCGGCTAGTACTCGCCATAGTTCATGATATTTCACATTGTCCGGCGCAATAAACATGGGTCAGCCGATTTCGGGCGGAAGATTCTTCGGGCCCGCCACCTCCCGTTGGTCCGTTCCAGGAGACACTCCGGCATCTACCCAAATCCGCCGGAGCCAGGAGCCGGCCCCGGACGAACCGGCGACGCGGACAATGAAATCGCGGAATCCGCTTTTTCGTTCGCCTTTTCACCATTCGACCGTGGGCGCCGCCCGTGGGCTTGCCAGATGGGTCTGCCGGTCGTGGATCACGAGGATGACGACACGATGCGCGAACGCATGTGACCGCCACCCCGGAGCCACAACGTTCGGGACTGGAGGGATGAGTTCATCAAGGCGGAGTGGAGTCCGTCGAGGTGCCCGGAAGGAATCTGACGGCGCGCAACGCCGCGACGAGCTCGGCGGTGTCGCCGGGAGTCTGGAGCGAACGGCCGGTGAGGTCTTCGAGTTTGCGCAGCCTGTAGCGGACGGTGTTGGAGTGGCAGTGCAGGGCCTGTGCCGTCGCGGTCGCGTTTCCGGCGGCGTCGATCCAGCACTGGAACGTGTCGAGCAGCAGGGCGCGTGCGTCGCTGTCGAGGGCCAGAACCGGGCCCATGACCCTGCGGGCGATGTCGGCGGCGGCTTCGGGAGCCGCGGCCATGACCACGGTGAGCGGGTCGTCCTGGAAGCGGACCACTTCGGCCGTCCCGGCCGGCTGTCCGCTCATGGCGAGGCGGGCGTACCGCAGAGCCTGGCCGGTGCCGTCGAGCGAGGCGAAGGCAGGGCTCACTCCCACGCGGGAGGTGGCGAGGCGCCGTAGAACGTTCATGGTGAGGTCATCGGCGTCCGGGCGGAACAGGGACGCGATTCCGATGTGAAGGTCGGGCCGCAGTGTCCAGGCGGAGGGGATACCGTGCGCGGCCAGCTGCGCCTCGACGTCGCCGAGCGGCTCCTGACCGAGTGCGGTGGCTTCGGCGGCAACAGCGACGAAGGGACCCTTCCTGGGCAGGCCGAGAGTCTGGGCGACCTCCCACAACGTCCCTCGATCGGTGATCCGGCCGCTGAGCAGGGCCTCCGTGAGGGCGGACCGTTCGCGCTCCTGGGCGCGGACGAGTTCGGCGGCAGCCCGCCGATAGGCGGAGGTCAGCGCGTCGCTGTACTCGTCCGCGAGCTGCCACGCGTCGGCCGCCGCCCGCACCATCACGGACGGGTCCACCTCGCGACGCGAGGCTTCCTCGGTCAGGACCGTCCACACCTCTGCGAACCCGAGCCGGTAGGCGCGCAGGACGTCGGGCAGCGGACCGCCCTGGACCGCGCGCAGGCGTCCGGTCTCGCTGGGCTCGGTGAGGTCCGGCTCGCTGCCACGCGCGAACTGGGCGAGCATGCTGTCGATGTTGCGCCGCAGCGATGCCCGCAGCTCTGCCTCCGGCACAGTGCCGGAGGGGCCGTAGATGTCGATCTCGTCGCGGATACGGCGGGTGGCGCGCTCGACGAGGTCGGGCAGCCGCGGGCGCAGCGACTGTGCCATCGCAGCGATCTCGGGTACGGGCGGGCGACGCTGCACGAGGCCAGAGTACGGGGTGTGTTTGTCCAGGCCGACAAGCACATCGCCAAGGTTCCAGGGAACGTCCGCCGTCAGGTTGTTCCTGAGAACAACACATCCCGCGGTCTTCTTGTTCGCCGGTCCATTGGTGACGGCCCGCACGGGCGACAGTCTGTACGCGGCGTCGGGGGGTTACCGGGCTGTTAACAGGAGGACGCATGTCGAACATCGCGGGAAATCTGTCGGAGACAGCGCTGCGTCACCCCGATCGCCCTGCCCTCCGGTTCGGGAACGACGTGCTGACGTACGCGGAGCTGGACGCGGCCGCGTCGCGCGTCGCCGCGATGCTGCGTGCGGAAGGCGTGACGGTCGGTGATCGGGTGGGCGTGATGCTGCCCAACGTGCCGGCCTTCGTGGCGCTCTACTACGGCATCCTGCGGGCCGGTGGAGTCGTCGTACCGATGAACCCGTTGCTCAAGGCGCGCGAGATCGAGCACTGCCTGGTCGACTCGGGCGCGTGTCGCCTGTTCGTGCACGAGGGCGCCGCCGGGGAAGCGGCGGTGGCAGCCGGTGTCACGGGAACCGTTGTGATCCCCGTCGACACGATCCTGTCGCAGGCAGACGACCACGAGCCGGTCGGCGCGGAGACACAGCGCGGTGACGACGACCTCGCCGTGATCCTCTACACCTCCGGCACCACCGGCAGGCCGAAGGGCGCCGCGCTGACCCACCACAACCTCGGTCTCAACACCGAGGTCGTGGCCGAGCGGGTGATCCACGTGGGGCCGCAGGACGTGGTGATGGGCTGCCTGCCGCTCTTCCACGCCTTCGGCCAGACCTGCGGCATGAACGCGGCCGTCCGCCAGGGCGCCTGCCTGGTCCTCGTGCCCCGCTTCGACCCGGCCGAGGTGCTGGCGCTGCTCGACGCCTTGCGGGTGACCGTCTTCCAGGGCGTGCCGACGATGTACAACGCGCTGCTGCACCAGCCCCCGTCCGCCACCGCCCCCGATGCCGGTGACCTGCGGGTGTGCGTCTCCGGCGGGGCTGCGCTGCCGACGGAGGTGCTGCACGCCTTCGAGAAGCGCTTCGGCTGTGCGGTGGCCGAGGGCTACGGGCTGTCGGAGACCTCACCGGTGGTCACGTTCAACCACCTCGACCGCACCCGCAAGCCCGGCTCGATCGGCACCCCGATCGACGGTGTCGAGGTGCGCCTGGTGGACGTCGCCGGCCAGGACGTCCCGGTCGGTGCAGTCGGTGAGCTCGCCATTCGGGGCCACAACGTCATGGCGGGCTACTGGAACCGGCCCGACGCGACGGCCGAGGCGATTCCGGACGGATGGTTCCGTACCGGAGACCTGGCCCGCCAGGACTCCGACGGCTACTTGTTCGTCGTCGACCGCAAGAAGGACCTGATCATCCGAGGCGGGTACAACGTCTACCCGCGGGAGATCGAGGAGGTGCTCTACGAGCACCCGAACGTCGTCGAGGCAGCCGTCGTCGGCGTCCCGCACGCATCCCTCGGCGAGGAGGTCTCCGCGGCCGTCGTCCTCACCCCGGATGCTGAGGTCACGGCCGAAGACGTGCGGTCCTTCGTGAAGGAACGCGTCGCCCCCTACAAGTACCCCCGCAATGTCTGGCTCCTCCCCGCCCTGCCCAAAGGCCCCACCGGAAAAATCCTCAAGCGGGAGATCCGGCTTCCGCGGTGACATTCCGGGAGTGCCCGCGCCAGGTCGCTGACGTGCACGGGGCCGGCTCCCGACCCCGGATCAGTGCCCAGTAAATCCAGAGGACTTACACAAGAACGCCTACACGCCCTCCCCCAGAGCTGGATTCCGACGGACGACGCCATGGGGCCGAATGCCGATTCCGTGATGAAACATCGGGAGCAAGTGACCGTGTAGGCGGTGGCGTTGGCGGTCTTGACGTTGCCGTACGCGCTCTTGGCGGAGCTCGTGCACGGGTCGGCGGTCTCTCGTGTCAGATGAACTGGACACTTTCGACGTCGATGGTGACGAGTTCCACGTCCCGGGCCACCGTTCCGCCCTCTGTACGCCGGTAGACGCGGCGCCGGGTCGGGATCATGATGCCGTCGAACTCCTGGTACTCGGAGGGGTAGTGCGCGGCCGGCCCGGCGTTGATGACCTCGGGGGTGTAGTCGTGCCGGCGCAGCAGCCCGTTCGAGTCGAAGTAGAAGACCTGCTCACGGCAGTGCGTGGCGATGTGGTCCGGGAAGGTGACCTTCAGGGGCCTCCACGTCTGTCCCTCTTCGGTGACCGGAGGCAGTTCCGCGGTCTCGAATCCGGGAGAGGTGAAGGTGAAGGGGGATGTGAGGTAGGTCCACATGGCGTACCCGGCGAAGTAGGCGACGTGAAGATCATCCCAAGGGGCGCGCACGTCGTCCGGGAACGACGCACGGGGATCGAGTCGCTCGGCCTTCACCTCGCCGGTGACCGTCTCCACGGCCACCCTCTGCGGGGTGAGGGAGGTCCGCAGGTCGGGCGCGGTGAAGGGTGAGTGACTCGCGTGCTGCCGATGCAGGTCGATCCGTACGGCCGCATGATCCAAGATCCCCTCCCGTCCCTTCAGTCGCCACAGCGAACCTCCGACGCGGACATGCGCGGTCGCCGAGCTGAACCGGTGGTAGCGGTCCAGGCCGCCGTGCGCCTCGAGGGCCGTCGTGACGAGATCGGTCATGGCAGATGACTCCTTGATCTGTGGGGGGGTGCGGGCGTGGCCGGTAGACCCACGCGCCCGACTGCAAGGCTGACGCGCGATCGGACCATCGTCCCATTAGGAGCATATGCTCCTATACGCTCCGCGGCAAGAGGCAGCCAGGCCGGGGCCTGCTCGCCTGCGACGTGTTCGAAGTCGAGACCCTGACCGGAGCGAGCTGTACGTCTTTGCCGTCATCAAGCATTCGACGAGGCGCATCCGAATCCTGGGCACGACGGCACACCCCACCGCGGACCGGACATTCGCGACGGTACTCATTCGTCTGGGGGGAATCGTCGCGCTCGTCAGCACCGGTCCGGGCCGCGCTGGTCCATCGCGGCAAACCGTACCGATGCGCCCGCCTGCTCGGCGCGTCGTGATCTGCCGGATTCCTGCGCGTCAGGGATGCTGGAGAGACCATGCATTCGCTGCTCCTCGCGGTCAGCGTGCTCGCGGCTGCGAGCACGCTGACCACTATGCTGGCCGACGACTGGTACGTCCCGGTGTGCGTCACCGCGGCCGCGCTGCTCGTCACGATCGCACGCCGGTCCGGTGTGAGCCGGGAGGAGCTC
>NZ_JBSFJX010000157.1:0-18536 GCF_053598275.1 Streptomyces sp. NPDC001156
GCTGTTCAATCCCGCGAAGGTCAGCACAACGCGCTACCGGTATCGGGGAACAGTTATTCCAACTCCGTGGCCGACCACGGGATGAGGAGCAACCCGGTTTCCTGAACGGGGCTCGTGGAGCGCCCGTTGCGGTGAAAGTCGCACGGCGGGTGCGGGAAGCGGTCCGGGGAAACGGTGCGGTCGAAAGACCGCAGCCGCGCCCCGGGCCGACTTCACTACTACGTGCTGGAGGCGGCCGGGTTCGACACCTGGCTGGTCAACGCCCGCGATGTGAAACACCTGCCCGGGCGGCCCAAGACCGACAAGCTGGACGCGGTATGGCTGTGCAAGGTCGCCGAACGCCAGATGATCCGACCCAGCTTCGTGCCCCCGCCCGCCATCCGCAGGCTTCGGGACGTCACCCGCTACCGCGCCGATCTGATCGGGGTCCGCGGGGCGGAGAAGAACCGGGTGGAAAAGCTGCTGGAGGACGCCCAGATCAAGCTCAGCGTGGTCGCCTCCGACATCTTCGGCGCCTCCGGACGGGCCATGATGGCCGCCCTGCTCGCCGGGGAACGCGACCCGAAGGGGCTGGCCCAGCTGGCCCGCACCCGGATGCGCGGCAAGATCGCAGCCCTGGAGGAGGCGTTCACCGGGCACTTCACCGACCACCACGCGTTCTTGCTGGCCAGGATGCTGGGGCGGATCGACGCCGTCGACGCCGACATCACCGAACTCGACGCGAAGATCGAGGAGATGATCGCCCCTTTCGTCCAGGCCCTCGAACGACTGGATGAGATCCCCGGGATCGGCCCGACCGCGGCCGCCGTCATCATCGCGGAGATCGGGCTGGACATGAGCCGGTTCCCCACCGCCGGTCACCTGGCCTCCTGGGCCAGATTCGCTCCGGGCGTGAAGGAGTCGGCCGGCAAGAACAAGGGCCGGGGCACCACCGGCCACGGCAACCGCTACCTCGCCAGAGTGCTCGGCGAGGCCGCCGTCGGAGCCGCCCGCACCAACACCTTCCTCGGCGAGCGCTACCGCAGGATCGCCCGCCACCGCGGCAAGAAGAAGGCCATCGTCGCGGTGGGCCGCTCGCTCCTGGTTGTCATCTGGCACCTGCTCAACGACCCCGAAGCCCGCTTCCAGGACCTCGGCCCAGACTTCTACACCCGCCGCATCGATCCCGAACGCCGCAAACGCAGCCACGTTCACCAGCTCGAAGCACTCGGCTACAGAGTCAGCCTCGAACCCACCGCAGTCTGACAGCACACGACACACCCGACCTCGCCACCGCTCGGCCGGGAGCTGCCGCCTGCCCACTGACGCATCGATTTTCGGATTAGGGACTGAGCTTGAGGTGCGCAGGCTCAGTCGGGCGCTCCGAACGGTGTTGGGCGTCCTGGTCTCCCGCTTTCGCGCCGCGTCCGGTCCCAGCGGATCGTGTCCGTGGTCCGGGGATGCGGGGGCGGGTTTCCTCACGCCCTGGGGCGCCGCGTGCGGCCTGGGCGGTCCGATGCTCCTGTCCATCGCTCTGGTGGGCAGGAGGCGGTGCCGTCCGTCGCCGGATGCGGTGCCCCAGGGCGCGCCTGCCGATCGCGATGCTCGCGGCCTCGTGACGGCTGGTCTTGCGGTTCTTTCCGGTGGGGGGCTTTTGCCAGTGCTGGGCGCCCCACCTGCTGGTGTAGGCCGGGCCGACGGCGATGATGCTGATGCCGAGTTCGGCCGCCATGCTGACGAGCCGGGCCCGCAGCTTGGACACGGGCATGCCGGAGATCACCTGCCGAAACCGCTTCTGGCGGCCGTGTTTCTCCCGGGTTTTGTCCGCGGCGAAGTCGAGGTCTTCGATCGCGATGCTCAGCCTGTGCCGAGCAGCCCAGTGCAGGAGTCGGATCAGTGCATGCCGTACCTGGGCATCACGGTGGTCCGCGGTGCCGGACAGGTCGTAGAAGAACCGGCGCGGCCCACCGCACGGGGTGCCGTGGGTGTCCAGCCGCCAGGCGGCGAGGTGGTCGCCGTTGGTGTCGACACCGATCAGGCCGCCTGTGCGGGCTACGTCGAGGGGGACGGTTGTGACCGGCGGGATCGTCCACGAGGCAGTCAGGTACCAGCGCCCGCGCTGCACGTCGTAGTGGAGGCGGTAGGCCACGGACCGGTTCGTGGTGATGCGGTTGGCCCACTCGTCGCTGCGATGATGGAACGTCACAGCTGTGGACAGGACATAGCCCGTGCTTGTTGTTTGCCAGGTGTGCCAGTGGGGCGGGGAGCTTGAGGGAGATTTCGCCGTCCGGGGTGATGCGGATCGTCTCGTTCCCGAACCGCTTGCCCGATTCGCCGTCCGCCTGCAGGAACCAGCGTGATGCTTCCCAACGCTGTCGCCATGCGTGCTCGGTGAGCTGCGCCGCCTCGAGGTGGTGTCGGGTGTGGAGCAGGCGTTTGCCGCCTCGCACGACCGCACCCGCCCCCTGTCGTGATCGGCCTGCTCCCGCTCCAGCCGGTCCTTGAGCAGCTGCAGTCGCCGCCTCTTGTGGAACCACTCCTGGCGGGTGCGGTATCCGCCAGGCGCCCGTTTCGTGCCCTTCTCGCCCACCGGCAGCGACAGGCGGTGGGTGATCGTCTTGATGCCGGCCTCAAGGTTGTGGATATGCGCCAACCGGGCACGTCGGGCAAGAGCCCACTGATCGTGGGTGGCCTTCGTGATCGAATCGGCCCAGCGCGACGACGACTCCTCGGTGAGTGCCCGCTTGCGCCCCGCCCACGTATCCGTGGAGTGCTCCAGGCCCTCGGCGCACCGGCGTTTGAGATCCTTCGAGGCCAGCGAGCCAAGATGTGCGCCGACCAGACGTAACACCTCGTCATCGTCCGGCGTGAGGCCCTTGATACGGGTGCGGATCGCCACACCGGACGGGCCAACGGCCACGAAGGGTGCGCAGCCGCTTGAGCAGCGTGGAGGAGGAGATCGCCCCCTCCCGTATGGAGAGGGCCACGCGCATCAGGTGGCGGAACTGGCACTCGATCAGGTCGAAGTCGATGACGTGCTTGCCTGACTCGCCTGTTGCGGGCCATGAGGTTGTTTACAGGCGTCACGCAACACGCCCGGTGTTGAGGCAACGGCGGTCCCCGTTACCGGATGTCGTGGTCGGGGTGGGTCTGGTCGTAGTGGTGCCGTGCCTCGGCAATGACGGCGCGATGCGTGAGAGACCAGTCGGCGAGTGCTTTGACCAGGTGGGTCAGACTGGCCCCGGTCTCAGTCAGCCGGTAGTCGACTTGGGCCGGGACGGTCGGGTACACGGTGCGGTGGACGAGTCCGTCGCGTTCCAGCCTGCGCACGGTGAGGGTGAGCATGCGCTGGGAGATGCCGTCGATGGCGCGTTGCAGCTCCCGGAAGCGGCGCGGCCCGCCGGCGAGTTCGACGATCACGAGTACCGACCACTTGTCGCCGATGCGGTCCAGGACATCGCGGATCCCGCAGTCCGGGTGATCTTCGTGCCCGCAGGGATCGAGGTCGGCGGGCTGGGGGGTTACCTCAGTGTGCGCGGGTGACATCGAACTGCCTCCTTGTGGCCGGTACCTGGGCGGATCAGGATCAAGCCTAGTTACCGAAGAGAACCACAACGGAAGACTGTGACTGACATGATCTTGGTGACCGGAGGGAACGGGAACCTCGGCTCGGCCACTCTGGCGGCGCTGCATGCCCGCGGTGCGATCGCGACAGGCGGCAGCCGCACTCCGAGTGACGGGATGCGGCGGCTGGATTTCGACGACCACTCCGGCATTGACCTTGCCGGTGTATCGACCCTGGTGCTGATCTCCGCCGGCTACGGCGAGGACGACCAGGTCGTCGGGCGGCACGCGGCCGTCCTGGACGCTGCCTCCCGAGACGGCGTCCGACATGTCATCTATACGAGCCTGACCGGTGCCGGCGACCACCTCGGTTTCGCACTGGCGCACCGGGCGACCGAACGGCTCGTGCGCGCTTGCGGCCTGCCGTGGACGATCCTGCGCAACGGCCTGTATGCCGAACTCTTCGGCGGTCTGCTGATGTGGGCCGACGACGGGGTGGAGTCCGCATTCGGCGACGGCGCCCTGGCCGCGGTCGCCCGTGAGGACCTCGCCGAAGCCGCGGCGATCATCGCAGCGGATCCGGCCCAACACAGCGGGCACACCTACGATCTGACCGGCGCGCCGATCACGGCAGCGGACGTAGCCGACCGGCTCGGAGTCCCGCACCAGACCATCGGCCTGGGAGAGTACCGGCGCAGGCTCCTCAACGAGATGCCGGACTTGCTGCCGTTCCAGCCGCCCATGCTCGCCTCGATTGCGACCGGCATCCGGCACGGCTTCCTGGACGGCACCAGCCCCGACCTCGCTGACATCCTCGACCGCCCAGTCAGCGACCCACTGGCTACGGCTGTCGCAGCCGCCTCCGCCACGAGACCGGGGCGCAGCCAGGTAACGGCGGGCAGCCCGCGGCCTGCAACGACATGAGTGCTTCCATGACTATCGAACACCGTCGGGGTGTCGTGGTGCTCGCGCTGATCGCGGCCTTCATGGTGTTCGTCGACGGCACGATCGTGAACCTCACCCTCGCCCAACTCGCCTCGCACCTGCACGCCTCCCGCTCCGAGCTCGAATGGGCGGTCAACGCCTACACTCTCTCCTTTGCTGCGGTGATGCTCGGTGCCGGCGCGATCACGGACACCCTGGGCGCGAAGTGGGCCTTCGTGGCCGGCCTGCTGGTCTTCACCGCGTCCTCTGCAGTCTGCGCGTCCGCCACCTCGATGCTGGTGCTCGACTTCGCCCGGTTGGTCTAGGGCGCGGGCTCCGCTCTATTGCTGCCGAGCGCGCTCGTCCTGGCCACGGCATCCGCGACTGATGAGCAGGCGCGGCACCGGCTCGTCGGCTGGTGGGCCGCCGCCGGGGGCGTCGGAATGGCCGCCGGACCGCTGCTGGGCGGGGCGCTCGTCGCGCTCGCGAACTGGCGTGCTGTGTTCGCCGTCAACGTGGTCATCGGGATCCCCGCCGCCCTCTGGAGCATCCGCTCGATGCCCACCACCGCGCGCGGCAGCCAGCGCCTCGACATCGCCGGCATGGGCTGTGCGACCGCGCTGATCGGCGGGCTGGTCTTCGCGCTCATCCAAGCCCCCGCGCAGGGCTGGCTGAGCCCCGCAGTCATCACCGCCGCCGCGCTGACGGTCACCGGGCTCGTCGGCTTCGTCTGGGTCGAACGGTCCGCCCGGGCACCTCTGCTGCCGCCAGGCGTCTACTCTGACCGCAGGTTCGTCGCCACAGCCGCACAAGGCGCATTGTTCAACTTCGCCTTCTACGGGCTGCTGTTCGCGATGAGCCTGATGCTCCAGCAGGGCCGCGGGCTCAGCGTGCTCGTCAGCGGTTTTCTGTTCCTGCCTCTGACCGGCCTCATCTCGATCGGCAGCATCTGCGCCGCCCCACTCGCGCGACGGATTGGAGGTCCCGCAGTCCTGCAGTGATGAGCCTTGGGCGAGTTGCTGAAGCGGTTACCGAGCTGCGCTTCAGGTTGCTGTCACGTCCGACTGGGCGATGACGGAGCGCATCGCCTCCGAGGTGCGGTCGATGTGCTGCCCCAGCAAAGTGGCCGCCGTGTCGGCGTTCCTGGCGAGTACTGCGTCGACCAGTTGCTGGTGTTCACCGGCGACGTCACGGTCGAAGTCGTGGCCGACGGGCAGCGACCAGCGGCGGTAGAGAGTAGCCGCATCGCGAAGAGCGAGGGCAGCTGCAAGCAGTCGCGCGTTGCCGCAGCCTTCGAGCAGGGCCAGATGGAAGCGTTCATGGACGGTGAACCACTCGGGGTTCGCCCGTCCGTGGGGCCCAACGGCGGGTGTGCCGGCGAGATGGTGATGTGCTGCGACGACGGTTGCTTCCCACTGGATGTCGCCTCTGGCGATCGCGCGCCGCAGAACCAGGGTCTCGATCTCGATGCGGGCTTCTGTGAGCGAGTTCAGGTCGTCCAGTGACACCGTAACCACGCTGAAGCCCTGCTGGGGCGCGGCGTGGACCAGTCCCTGCTCCGACAAGCGGGTCAATGCCTCGCGCACCACTGACTGGCTCACCGCGAAACGCTGGGCCAGCTCTACCAGGCGCAGTCGCTGCCCGGGTCGCAGCGCCCCTTGAAAGATCTCTTCGCGGATGTCCGCGTACACCGCGCCGACCCGTGTCTGCTTCTCGCCTCCCACGACCTGGGAGCCTACCAAGAAAACGACAGATAGCAAAAATATCGATAATCAGTTGTGTTGTCGTTAAACTGGGAGCAGACTGCAGTGGGAGGACCCGGCACGATCAGGCAGGAGATGCGCATGCGAGTGGCGCACATCAACGGACGATTGGCTCTCAAAGGGGCCGAGGGCTACATCGACGTTGCCGTGGCCAGCGGCGGCAGGTTCGGCCCTGACCCTCAGGCGGCCTTCGTCGACTGGGACTCGTTCACCGGCTGGGCGGGCGACACGCTGACCGCCGGTTACACAGCGGACGCACGCATCGAGCTGGGAGTTGACGCGTACTGGGGAGCTGTGGTGCCTCGCCCGACCCAGATTTTCGCGATCGGCCTGAACTACAGGGACCACGTTGCCGAGTCAGGACTGCAGGTTCCGGCCGAACCGGCGGTCTTCACGAAGTTTGCCACCAGCCTGACCGGACACCAGCGTCCGGTGGTCCTGCCCGAGGGGCTGGTGGACTGGGAGGCCGAACTCGTCGCGGTCATCGGCCGCTCCTGCTACCAGGCGACCCGAGAGACGGCCTGGTCTTACGTGGCCGGGCTGACCGTGGGGCAGGACCTTTCGGAACGCAAACTGCAACTGAGCGGGCCTGCACCACAGTTCTCCCTGGGCAAGTCCTATCCCGGCTTCGGGCCTATCGGCCCCGAGCTCGTCAGCCCCGACGAATTCGCCGACCCCGACGACCTGGAGGTGGGCTGCATGCTCGAGGGAGGCGAAATCCTCCAGAAGAGCCGTACCTCCAACATGATCTTTGATATTCCCGAGCTCGTGGCGCGTCTGTCGGCGGTATGCACGCTTTTGCCGGGCGACCTGATCTTCACCGGCACACCTGCCGGCGTCGGTGGGGCCCGCAACCCCCAGCGATTCCTTGCTCCTGGCGACGTGCTGGTCACCTGGATCGAGGGCATCGGCAGTCTGCGCAATCCCATGGTCGCCGGCTGATGGTTTCTCGGGTCAACTTCTGTGATGCGAAAAGTGCCGCAACCATGTCCCTGCGCCGACTCACTCGGATCGGGCATGGGTGTGCTCGTCATGGGGCCGCCGCTTCCCACATTCACGGCTGGCCGCTACCAGTTGACCGGTCCTGAAAGCCCCCGGGTCCGAACGGCGATGCATGCAGAACCGCACACTCTGCAACGGGCACTTGAGGGTGTGCCCGCCCTGCTCGCCACCGCTACACGACGGACCCGGCCTGGTGTGCGGCGCACCGCATCCGCTCCGGGGCGCCGCACACCACCCCTGCTCGGCTCGCAATCTGGACATGGGGCCCATTCGCCCCCGCTTCTATTCGATCTCCTCCTCGTTGGCCAACCCGCGGCATGTGCGGCTGACCGTCGGGCTCCTGGAGGGCCCTGCGCTGGCGGGCGAGGGCGAGTACCGGGGCCTGTGCTCGCAGTACCTGGGCCGGCTGGAGCCCGGAGACGTCTTCTACGGCTACGTGCGCGTGCCGTCGCCGACGTTCGACCCCGCCACCCCGCTCATCCTCATCGGCCCCGGCACCGGCATCGCGCCGCTGCGCGGCTTCCTGGAGGAGCGGGCCTGGCAGCACGAGAACGGCACCCAGGGCGGCACGTCGCAGGTCTTCGCCGGCTGCCGCCACCCGCAGCACGACTGGTTCTACCGCGACGAGATGCAGACGCGGGCGCTGTCCGGGATCGCCCGGGTGCACACCGCCTTCTCAGCCGTCCCCGACCACCAGGCCCGGTTCGTCCAGAACGCGATCGTAGCCGCCTCCGACACCCTGTGGGAGGCTCACCAGTTGGATCAGCGAAGCGTAGTGAACCTGTGGCAGCGTGCTACACGCACGCCCGGCGCCCAGGCGACGTCGGGCACCCTCCTCGGTCGGGTCTCGCGGCCCGGTCAACCAGCGTCCGGAGGGACGTGCCACGCGGGCTGGCGGCCCTGTCGTTCAGGGCCAGGGCACGAAGGCGATTGGCTCCCAAGGCAATGCAACGCTCAGGCTCGCCAAGCCAATCACAGACGCTCTGGATAACGGCGCGTACGTCTACGTCTACGTCTGCGGCGACGGCCGCCGCATGGCGCCCGCCGTGCGCGAAGCGCTGCCCGCGATGCACCGGGCCCGCACCGGGAGCGACGACGAGACCGCCCAGCAGTGGCTGGCCCAGCTCGAGGACGACGGGCGCTACCAGCAGGACGTCTTCGCCTGACCCACGCACGCCGTAGGGGTACGGCGGTACTGCCCCGTACCCCGGCACCTCCCGTTACCCGAACGGGACAAGCACCAGCCCACACCTTGCCAGAGGGAAAAGTGACGCCATGGCTGAAACCGCAACGACAGGTCCACGCCGGATCACGCCCGAGCGCGTGGCCGAACTATACGAGACCGTGCTCGACCTGCTGCGGGAAGTCGGCTATGACGCCCTGACCGTGAAGGCTGTGGCCGCTCGCACTCAGTCCAGCAAAGCGACGCTCTATCGGTGGTGGGGCGGCAAGGCTGGACTGGTCGACGGGGCCATCCGGCACACCAGGCCCGACCCGATCAACGAGATCGACACCGGCTCGCTCCGGGGCGACCTGCACGCCCTCGTAGCACTCCTGGACGACTCCGCCATGGAGCGGAACGTCGCGCTGATGCGGGCTGTGGCCATGGCGATCCACCACAACGCGGACCTGCGCCAGGCATTTCGGGAGCAGCGATTCGAAGCGGACACCGCGGAGTTCCGTCGCCTGCTGGAGCGCGCCGTGAACCGAGGAGAGATCCGCGCCGACTGCGCTGCGCTGCCACACGCTGAGCACATGACGTTCGGTGCTCTCATAGCCTGTGCCCTTGTCCACGACCAGCCGCCGAACCAGGCGTTCCTCACCTCGTACATCGATGCCGTGCTCCTCCCTGCCCTGGATTGCCCTCCCCTGCTGACGCACCCCGGCCAGTCCTGACGCAACTGCCCACACCCTAGGGCTGCATGGGCGCTGCGCCCGCTGGCAAGGTACTGGGCCACACCAGCTCCGCCACGAGCCGGCAGGCTCCCACTCACCGCGAGGCGGCTTGGCCACGGGGGGGCGAACACCGCGTTGGACGCTTCGGGTTGACTCGCGATCATGTCCTGGAGGCGTGGGCGCCGCCGGGGGCGACACGGTCGTCACAGACGACGGCACCCTGGCCGCCTGGCTGCGTGCCAGCCGCGCCGACGCCGTGCTGCTGCGCCCCGACCACATCGTCCTGGACACCGTCACGGCGGGCCGCATGGGACGCCGTGTTCTGGACACCGCGACCTGGGCACCGCTGCTCTACACCACGCGCCACCGCGGGGTGATGCCACCGACCGGGCAACCCGACGAAACCCCGCCGCACCGCTGAGGAGCACCACGCAATGACCATCCCGGCCAGTACGTCACGCCCCGACCCCTTCTGGAGTCCCGACCCCGCTGTAGCAGCGAGCAGCCGGATCGCTGGCTTCGGTCGCGGGCTCGCCCGGCACCGAGACGTGGACGCGTCCTACGACTACACCGACTACGCCGCCCTGTACGACTGGTCCGTCACCGACCTGGAGTGTTTCTGGGGCGCCGTCTGGGAGTACTTCGACATCCAGGCAGCCACGCCCTACGAGCGGGTGCTGGCCGAGGAGACGATGCCCGGCGCGCGCTGGTTCCCCGGTGCCACCCTCAACTACGCCCACCACGCGCTCCGTCACTTGAGCCCCGACTCGCCCTCGATCATCGCGCTGGACGAGACCGGCTCCGGCTACGAAGTGACCGGGGACCAGTTGCGCGCCCGGGTAGCCTCCGTCGCCGCCACCCTGCGCGACCTGGGCGTCGGCCAGGGCGACCGGGTCGTCGGCTACCTGCCCAACACCCCTCACGCCATCGTCGCGTTCTTGGCCGCCGCCAGCCTCGGCGCGGTCTGGTCGGTGTGCGGCCAGGACTACGCCCCGAAGGCCGCTGCCGACCGCTTCGCCCAGGTGGAGCCCACCGTGCTGGTGGCCGCGGACGGCTACCTCTTCAACGGCACCACCAACGACCGCCGCGAGGCCGCCCTCGACCTGGCCCGTGCCCTGCCCACGCTGAAGGCCACGGTACTCGTGGACCACATCGGTCTGACCTGTCCGACCGGCATCGAGGGGACCACCGTCGACTGGTCGGGAGCGGCAGGCCGAGACGAGCAATTGCACTACATGCCCGTGCCGTTCGACCACCCGCTGTGGGCCGTGTTCTCCTCGGGCACCACCGGCCTGCCCAACCGCCGACCACCTCCTCTACTGCAGCGACTACCCGTACACACCCAACTGGCTCGTCCACGGTCTGGCCCAAGCCCTGGATGACAGCGATGTCCTAGCGAGTAAACAGCGGGAGTCGGTGTGGTACGGCACCGCAATAGCACTCTTTCCTCGGCTCGGTCCTTCGCTGATGACGCGCGCCTGACTCCAGCGGAGTCGGCAGCCGATGGTCGGCGCATCCGACTGTAGAAGAACCTGAACCTGAACTCGGATCCGGATGCAACGACAGTCGGATGCGAACGCGATCTGAAAGTGAGGATTCGCATGGCACACGTAGGAAAGCGCCCGGCACAGCAGGAGCGCAGCCGGCGCACCCAACGAAGGATCCTCGCAGCGGCACGGGAGGTGCTGTCCGCGGCCGGGTGGGAAGGAATGACCGTGGAAAAGGTGGCCGCGGCGGCCGGGGTATCGGTCGGTTCGCTATACGCGCGGTTCGCCTACAAGGACGGCCTGACGCACGCCGTACAACACGACGTACTCGAAGAGGTCGACACCGAGCTGCGCGACGCGTACGCGCGCCTCGCCGAACGCAGCGACCTCACCATGACGGAACTCATCGCCGAGGCGGTGCGCGCCCTGGCCGACCAGGTGACACGCCACCTTGCAGTAATGCGCCCGCTGATGCTGCGCGCAGCGGCCGAACCGGCTCTGCGGGCGCGTGGCAACGCCACCCGCGAGTTGGCGGAGGAACTGTTCGTCACGCTGCTGCTGGCGCGGTCCGGAGAACTGGACTGCCAGTCGCCGCGGACGGCGGTGACCATGGCCTTCCGGACGGTCTTCAGTACCGCCATGTGGCAGGTCATGCTCGGCCCGGACGCCGGACTCCGACACGCGACACCGCTGGACCGCGTGCAGCAGGAACTGGCCACGATCTGCCAGTCCTACCTGCTGCGTTCCCCTGCCCTCTCGACTGGAGAGACGAAAGGCGACGTATGAGCCAGGTTCCGGGCCGGTGGCTCTCCGCGACGTGCGCGCCCGATTCCCGAGCCCACTGCCCTTGAGGGGCGTACGTCGTGGTGTTCCGCCGGCCGGTACGCGACCTTCTGCGGACCGCGGCCAGGACGAGAACGAGAACAACGATCTTCACGGCCAGAATGACCTCGATGGTCTGCAACACGGTCATGTCCCACACCCCGCCTCGTTGAGCCGCACAAACCGCGCCCTTCGCAGACCAGCACGCACCCGCCACGGCCGAGGGAGAACCCTGCGGAAGGCTCGACGCGGTAGCCAGGGCCCCGTGCTCCATATCGCCGCGAGCCAGGCCCGTCGGGCTGGAGAAGCCCGGGGGTCCCTTCTCTTCTTGTTCCGGCCATCTCCGCCGAAGCCGGGGTGGCCCGGGCCTTCTCCGAGAAGTTCTCCACCCGTGCCACGAGACTGTCTTTCATCAAGCGAGGCGTGGTTCTGGGTTGGTGGACGGTGCCGTCGCGGAGCATGTTGGGCGACAGCGACTTCCTGTATTGCCCGGCCAATGGCGAATGGGGACCATGTCAAGGGGGGAGGGGCCGGGTTCCCTGCAGGGGCATGAGGCGACGCCGGGTGGCTCGGTACGGGGGAGGGGGTGCGGATGCCCGTGCCAGGGATCGGGTCGGCCGAGCCCGGCGTGGCTCATCGTCTGAAGCGGTATTGGGCACGTTTCGAGCCCGCGGTGACGCGGCTGTTTCTCCTCGGAATCTTCATCGTCGGGCTGACTGCCCAGTTCGTCACACCGCTCGGAGGAGCCCTGCAGGACAAGGCGTTCCTCGGCGGCGCGCTGCTCAGCCTTGTGGCGTATGTGCTGTACGACGCGGTGAAGGACCTGGCCGCGTCGCTTCGGCTGCCTGCGCGGTCACGGGTGGGTCCGGGTGAGTTGGGTCGACTCGTGGGCGAGGCCTTCCGTGTGGTTGGGTCTGTGGTCGGGGACGGGGGTAGGCGCAATGACCTTGTGTCTCCTGTGGCGGGGGGTGCGTGAGAGAGCTGCGGCACCGGCTGATAACGCGCCGCTGCCGGGCCCGGGCACCGGATCAGCCGATGCAGGCCTTCCACGCGGCCGTGGCCGCCGCAGTCGGGGCAGGCGTACAGCGACGCTCCGGATGCCGCCTCGTGGACGATGACGTGCCCCCGGTTGGTCACCGGGCGGCGACCGGACTGACGCGAGGTGCCTGCACCCGGCGGAGGTTCAGTCTGGAGTAATGCGGCGCCGTGCGGGCAGTGCGGGGGTGGGGCCACGGCGGTGCTCCTCGGGTCGGTATGGCAACCCTGTCCAACCCCGTGGAAGTCTCTGCTCGCCGCCGACGGGCGCCGAGGTGGTCGGATCCGGCGGCTGGACGGCGGAATACCTTTCATTGACCGCCGGCTCACCGAGCCGACGACCGCCGCGGCCCCGGCGCGCTGCTGATCACGACCGGCCACGCGCGTGGTAGGAGAGGATCCCGATCGGCGAGCGACAGGAAACTCCGCTGATTCGTACGCGCCCATTGACGCACCCGCAGCCCCCACCTACCTTCCTCCGTCGAAGCGCTTCGACGTCACGCATCGAAACGATTCGATGAACGCTGCGTGACACCCCAGGTACCCATCCGACTCCCCAGGAGGTACTGGATGTTGACGGCACGAAGGCGTGTGGTGGCGATGGCGGCGGTCCTCACGGGATCCCTGCTCCTGGCCTCCTGCGGTGGCTCGGGCAGCGGTGCTTCCGACGGCAAGACACTCAAACTGTGGCACTACGAAGCCCCGAACAGCGCGATGGGCGTCGCCTGGAACGAGGCCATCAAGGAGTTCGAGGCGAAACACCCGGGCGTGAAGGTGAAGTTCGAGGAGAAGGGCTTCGAACAGATCCAGAAGACCGCGCCGATGGTCCTCAACTCCTCGGACGCGCCCGACATCATGGAGTACAACAAGGGCAACGCGACGGCGGGCCTGCTGTCCAAGCAGGGGCTCCTCACCGATCTGACCGCCGAGGTCACCAAGCGCGGCTGGGACAAGGAGCTCAGCGCCGGGGTCAAGACCACCAGCCAGTACGACGCAGGCGGGGTCATGGGCTCGGGAAAGTGGTACGGAGTACCCAATTACGCCGAATACACCATGGTCTTCTACAACAAGGATCTCTTCAAGAAGTACGGCATCGCCGAGCCGAAGACGTTCCACGACCTCACCCAAGCCATGGACACGTTCGTCGCCAAGGGCATCACCCCGCTCGCGAACGCCGGCGCCGAGTACGTGGCCCAGCAGTATCTGTATCAGCTGGCGCTGTCGAAGGCCGACCGCTCCTGGGTCGACTCGTACGAGCTCTACAAGGGCAAGACCGATTTCCACGACGCCGCCTGGACCTACGGCGCGACCACCTTCGCCGACTGGGTGAAGAGGGGCTACATCAGCAAGACGTCCAGCGGCTCCAAGGCCGAGGACGCGGGGGTTGCCTTCATCCAGGGCAAGAACCCGATCCTGTCCAGCGGCAGCTGGTGGTACGGCCGCTTCAAGGCGGAGAACAAGTTCGACTGGGGCACCATGCTGTGGCCGGGTTCGAACCTGGCCCTCGGCTCGGGCGGCAACCTCTGGGTCGTCCCCAAGGGCGCCAAGAACAAGGACCTGGCCTACGACTTCATCGACATCACCATGTCGAAGAAGATCCAGAACCTGCTCGGCAACAAGGGCGGCGTGCCCGTCGCGGCCGACCCCTCCGCCATCACCGACCCGCAGGCAAAGACCCTCATCGCCGACTTCAACACGCTCTCCGGACGTGACGGGCTGGCCTTCTACCCGGACTGGCCGGTCGCCGGCTTCTACGACGTCCTCGTCTCCGAGACACAGAAGCTGATCACGGGCAGCGAGAAGCCGGACGTCTATCTGAGCAACGTGCAGGAGGCGTACGACAAGGGCGTGCCGAAGCAATGACGATCACCGTCGAACGGGGTGTGCGGGCGGCCGGCAAGCACCAGCACGCCGGCCCGCGCCGCCCCCGCCCGCGCACGTCGTACGTCCTCTTCCTGCTCCCCGGCATCCTCGCCTTCCTCGCCGTGATCGTCGTCCCGTTCCTGATGAACACGGGCGTGAGCTTCACGGACTGGAGCGGCGTCGGCTCGCCGAAGTGGACCGGGCTCGCCAACTACCGCGAGCTGATGGACGACTCGGAGTTCTGGGCGTCGTTCCGGCACAGCCTGTTCATGGTCGTCGCCATGGCCGTCGTACCGACGATGCTCGGACTCGTCCTCGCCGCCGCCCTGTTCGACTACATAGGCAAGCACTTCGGCAGCAGGACGGCGGCCGTCCTGCGCGCCTGCTTCTACCTCCCGCAGGTGCTGCCCATCGCGGTCGCCGGCATCGTCTGGAGCTGGATCCTCGCTCCCGACAACGGCGCCCTGAACGCCGTGCTGAGGGCAGTCGGTCTCGGCTCGCTGCAACAGGACTGGCTCGGCGACCCGGACATCGCCCTCTACACCGTCATGGGCGTGATGGTGTGGGTGCAGATCGGCTTCCCCCTCGTCGTCTTCATGGCGGGGCTGCAGCGCGTCGACCCGCAGCTGTACGAGGCGGCGGAGCTGGACGGCGCCGGCTGGTGGCGCCGCTTCTGGCACATCACGCTGCCGCAGATCAGACCCGAGATCTACGTCGTGCTGCTGTGGTGCACGATCGCCGCGCTGAAGGTCTTCGGGGCCGTCTACGTCCTAACCAAGGGCGGGCCGGGCGGCGCCACCGACGTCCCCTCCTACTTCTCCTTCACCACGTTCTTCGAGAAGACGCAGGTCGGGTACGGTGCCGCCGTCTCCACCGTCCTCACCGTGATCATCCTCGTCCTGGCCCTGGTCGGACTGAAGCTCCAGACCCGCGCCGAGGACGCCGAGGAGGGGGTCCGCACATGACCGCCGTACGCCGCTACCCGGTCCTCATCGCGCTCTGCATCGGCGCGGCCTTCATGGTCCTGCCCTTCCTCATCGTCGCGGTCAACGCCGTGAAGTCCCCCACCGAGTACTCCCAGCACGGGCCCCTCAGCCTGCCCAAGGGTCTCTACCTGGACGGTCTGAAGGACTTCTGGTCGCGCGTCGACTACGGCCAGAAGCTCTTCAACTCCATCCTGATCAGCGGCTCGGTGGCGGTCCTGGCCGCGGTCCTGTCCGCGCTCAACGCCTACGCGATCGGCATCGGCCGCATCAAGGGCCGCACCTGGGTGCTCGCCTTCTTCGTGCTCGCCAACATGCTGCCGCAGGAGGCGCTCGTCTATCCGATCTACTACCTGTGCAAGCAGGTGGGCCTGTACGACACCCGGCTGAGCGTCGTGATCGTCTTCACCGTCGTCCAGGCCGCCTTCGGCACGTATCTGCTCTCCTCCGTCCTCGGACAGTTCCCGCGCGAGATCATCGAGGCGGCCCGGATCGACGGGGCGAACAAGTGGCAGGTGCTGTGGCGGATCGTGGTCCCGGTCAGCCGTCCGACCATCGGTGTGCTGCTCGTCTTCTTCTTCATCTGGACGTGGAACGAGTTCCTGCTTCCCCTGGTCATGCTGATCTCCAACGACAACCAGACGGTGTCGGTTGCGCTCGGCGTCCTTCAAGGTCAGCGCCTGATGGACGCCACGATGACCAACGCGGCGGCCCTGCTCGGTGTTCTGCCCGCCATCGTCTTCTTCCTCGTCTTCCAGCGGACTCTCACCCGCGGCATCGCCGTGGGTGCCGTCAAGTAGGGGGTACGCGCTTGAAGTTCACCGACGGCTACTGGCTGCTACGCGAAGGCGTCACCGCGGCCCACCCGGTCGAGGTCCTGGACGTGACCGCCTCCCCGGGGGCCCTGGAGGTCCACGCGCCGACCCAGCCCATCCGCCACCGCGGCGACCTGCTGAAGGGACCAGTCGTGACGATCAGCGCACACGCGCCGATGCCGGACGTCATCGGTCTCACGTTCACGCACTTCGAGGGCGAGCAGCCCCGCGGGCCGCGGTTCGAAGTGCGGCGGGAGGACGACTTCACGCCGCAGGTGGAGTACGACGAGGAGCACGCCACCGTGACCGCGGGCGCCCTGTCCGTACGCGTCGCCCGCACCGGACCCTGGCACGTTGACTTCCTCGCCCACGGCCGCCTTCTCACCACCAGCGGTCGCAAGGGCATGGGCATCATGCGCGACGCGACCGGCGCCCACTACCTGCGCGAGCAGTTGGACCTTCGCATCGGTACCTCGGTGTATGGTCTCGGCGAACGCTTCGGGCCGCTCGTCAAGAACGGCCAGGTCGTCGACATGTGGAACGCCGACGGTGGCACGGCGACCGAACAGGCCTACAAGAACGTCCCCTTCTTCCTGACCGACGCGGGCTACGGCGTCTTCATCGACCACCCGGGAAAGGTGTCGTTCGAGGTCGGCTCGGAGGCGGTGTCCCGGGTCCAGTTCAGCGTGGAGAGCCAGCAGCTGACGTACTACGTCATCTACGGCCCCACCCCGAAGGAGATCCTGCGCAAGTACACGGCCCTCACCGGCCGCCCGGCGCTCCCGCCCGCCTGGTCCTTCGGCCTGTGGCTGTCGACCTCCTTCACCACGTCGTACGACGAGGCCACCGTCACCTCCTTCATCGACGGCATGAAGGAGCGCGAACTTCCGCTCTCGGTCTTCCACTTCGACTGTTTCTGGATGCGCGAGTTCAACTGGTGCGACTTCCAGTGGGATCCGCGGGTCTTCCCCGATCCGGAGGGCATGCTGGCCCGGCTGAAGGACAAGGGCCTGCACATCTGCGTCTGGATCAATCCGTACATCGCGCAGCGCTCGCCGCTCTTCGCCGAGGGCAAGGCCCTGGGCCATCTGCTCAGGAAGCCCGACGGGAGCGTGTGGCAGTGGGACCTGTGGCAGCCCGGCATGGCGCTCGTCGACTTCACCAGCCCGGCCGCCCGCGACTGGTACGCCTCCAAGCTGGAGGCACTGCTCGCGCAGGGCGTCGACTGCTTCAAGACGGACTTCGGCGAGCGGATCCCGGTCGACGTGGCGTACGCGGACGGCTCGGACCCCGAGCGGATGCACAACTACTACACGTACCTCTACAACCGCACTGTCTTCGAGGTGCTGCGCAAGCACCGGGGCGAGCAGGAGGCCGTCGTCTTCGCGCGTTCGGCCACGGCCGGCAGCCAGCACTTCCCGGTGCACTGGGGCGGTGACTGCGAGGCCACGTACGAGTCGATGGCCGAGTCGCTGCGCGGCGGCCTCAGCCTTGGCATGTCGGGCTTCGGGTTTTGGAGCCATGACATCGGCGGCTTCGAGGGGACCCCGACGCCGGCCCTGTTCAAGCGCTGGCTCGCCTTCGGGTTGCTGTCCTCGCACAGCCGGCTGCACGGATCGTCGTCGTACCGGGTGCCGTGGTTCTTCGACGAGGAGGCCGTGGACGTCCTCAGGCTCTTCACCCGGCTGAAGCTGCGGCTCATGCCGTACCTGTACGAGGTCGCCCGCATCGCTCACGCGGAGGGTGTGCCGATGATGCGGGCGATGGTGCTGGAGTTCCCGGACGACCCCGGCTGCGCGCATCTGGAGCGGCAGTACATGCTCGGGCCCGATCTGCTGGTCGCGCCGGTCTTCAGCGACGACGGGGACGTCTCGTACTACGTGCCCGAGGGCACCTGGACCCACTACCTGAGCGGGCAGACCGTGACCGGGCCGCGCTGGGTGCGCGAGCGCCACGGGTTCTCCAGCGTTCCGCTGCTGGTCAGGCCCGGTGCGGTGATCCCGGTGGGCGCGGTGGACGACCGGCCCGACTATCCGTACGCCGACGGGGTCACCCTGCGCGCCTACGGCCTGGCGCGCGGGGCGCGGGTGACGGTGCCGGTGGGGGACGTGACCTTCACCCTCGTCCGGGAGTGGGACACGCTGCGGGCCTCCAGCACTGATCCGGCGACTGACTGGGCGCTGGCCGCCGGGGAGCGGATCGCGCGCGCGGCTGCGGGCACCGGATTCCTGTCGCTGGAGCTGGAGTCGCAGTGATGGTTCATCCCCCACTGGAGCTGGACTGACCATGTTGAAGGCTCCTCTCCCTGGAGGGAGGGGATTGTCCACCCTCCAGGGCTGAGCGGGGATTTACGGCTCAGGCTGCCGCCTGGGCCAGCGGCCCCGGCGGTCTTACGCCCTCAGC
>NZ_JBSFJX010000158.1:0-18506 GCF_053598275.1 Streptomyces sp. NPDC001156
CGCGGGAGACCAGTGCATCCACCACCGTTCGGGATGCGCCAGTTGACCAGGACTGGGTACAAGACTCACTCCTGCTCACTGACTAGGAACGGTTGGCGGCCAGTTCACTGATACCGGTGCGGCCGTGTCGAGGTCGTCCGCACTCACGTCCCACCGGGTGAGCAGGTCGGTGGTCCAGCAGCGGGCGACGCTCACGCTGGCAGGTTCGGCGGGCAGGGCCACCACAGCCGTCCGAGCGGCACCTGTCACAGGCGGCGTCATCCGGCGTGGGGCGTCCACGGCCCACGCGGTCTGGTGAGCTGCAGGGTGGGGACGTGGACGGGACGGCGACCTCCGAGGGGGCCTGTGCCGGCGGAGAATCCGCCGGCACATGGTGGACAACCGGGTGCGCCCGCGTGGTCATGGCCGTGCTCCCGGACCTGTCTTGCACGCTTTCGGCCCCCCGTGCGGTTGCGCGTCATCGGGCTCGGGTACGCAGGGCGTCGTCACTCCCGCACAGCCGGTAGGTGCACGGTGCGGGGGTGCCCAGGCGGCGCTGGAACAGGCAGTGGGCCGCGGCCCCGAGCGACGCGCCGATCAGCGGGGCCGCCAGGTACACCCACAGCAGCTGGGTGCCACCGGACAGCAGTGCAGGACCCAACTGGCGTGCAGGGTTCGCCGAGCCTCCGCTCAGTTGCCCCAGCACGGTGATGATCAGGGCCGTCGCCGTGCCGACGGCGTAGGGCAGCCAGCGGCTGATGGCGGGGTGGGCCAGGAAGAACCCCACCATCACGACCACGAGGGCGAGGCAGCCGGCCTCCGCGACCACCAGTGCGGCCACATTCCACGCCGGGCTGGGGTGCACGGCGGCATAGCGCAGCGAGGGCCGGGAGACCACCGACCCCCAACACAACCGCCCCAGCGCGGTGCCCGCCACCGAGCCCGCCAGCTGCGCGGCGGCGTAGACGGGCACATAGCGCCCGGGGAAGGCACCCATCAGCCACAGCGCGAGGCTGATCGCGGGGTTCATGTGGGCGCCGGAGCAGCGCCCCAGCGGGGAGATGATCAGCACCACGAGGACGATGCCGACCACCACCCCCACGACGGCTGTCGCCGCCCGGGTGCTGTTCACGGCGAGCGGCGAGTCCGGTGACGTCAGCCAGCGGGCGGCAGTGACCACGCAGTACAGCAGGACGGATGTCAGCACGAACTCCCGGGCCGCGTCGGCAAGCCCGTACAGCGGGCGGCGGTCCGAAAAGGCGGCAGCGGAGCCGGTGGCTGCTTCCCGGAGCACCTTTCGACGGTACGTCGCAGGGCGGCCGCACGGGCAGGGAGAGGACCGGCCGACCGGCCGACCGTCGGCGGTCGGCAGGTCATGGCGTGCGGCTATCGGGCGGTGGCGGCGGGCCAGATCTTTCGCACAGTGCTGGTCAGGGCCTGTCCCTGCCGCCGGCCTGCGTGGGCGGATGCGGGCCGGCGGGCGGGGTCCAGCGGATTGGGTCCCATCGCCTCCAGCGCGGCGTCGTCGGGCGCGAGGACCAGGACCTGGCTGTGTGCGCGCAGCAGTGGCACCTCGCCGGCCAGTCCCTGAGATGCGGGGTTGAGGCCGGGGCCGGTGTCGGGCGCGAGGACGACCACCACGTCGTGGCCCAAGGCGAGGTCGGCGTTGGTTGCGGAGCGGACGCTGCCGTCGACGTAGCGGCGTCCGGCGACGGTGGCGGGCGGCCATATGCCGGGCACGGCGCAGCTGGCCGCCACGGCGGATGCCAGCGGGACGCCCGATGTACGGTCCCACACGGCAAGAGCGCCCGTGTGTGCGTCCACCGCCGTGATGAGCAGCCGGCGCCCGGGCCAGGTGTCAGCGGGCAGTCGGGCCTGGATGGTCCGCATCCGCTCGGCCTCCGAGACGGTCGGCGCCGCAAGGGCCATGGCACCGATCCGGGCCCTGATCTCCCGCTCGTCGCGGGCGCCCTCTATCAGCCGGGTGAAGGCGGCCGCCGTGCCCTGCGGGTCGAAGTCCGCCTCCACCTCCCGCGAGGTGCCCACGGGCTCCAGTTGGGTGGCGAGGAGGTGGTGAAGGCCGATGCCGCTGGTGGCCTGGACCGCCACGACCGATCCGGCCGACGTGCCGACCACCAGGTCGGCGCCCGTAAGGTCCACCCCCGCCTCCTGCAGCGCCTGGAGCACTCCCAGCTCCCAGGCGATCCCCGTCACGCCGCCCCCGCCGAGCACCAGGGCCGTGGACATCAGCGGCCCCCCGTCTCGGGACGGGGCGCGGCCAGAGCCTGACGCAGCGCCTGTCCGGCCTGGCTGATCGCTGCCTGGGTGAGGGGAGAGGCCGCCAGCGCGTCCTGCGAGGTGAAGGAATGGATCGCCCCCAGGTAGCGGACCGCGACCACGGGGACCCCTGCCTGCGTGAGCTTGCGGGCGTAGGCCTCGCCCTCGTCGCGCAGCACGTCCGCCTCGGCCGTGATCACCAGGGCCGGCGGCAGCCCGGCCAGCTCGGCTGTGGTGGCCCGCAGTGGTGCGGCGGTCGGTTCGGTGCGCACCGAGCCATCGGGCGCGTAGTGGTCCCAAAACCACCGCATCTGCGCGCGGGTGAGGAAGAAGCCGTCCGCGAACTGCTCGTAGGACGGGGTGTCGAAGCCGGCGTCCAGCGCCGGGTAGAACAGCACCTGTTGCAGCAGGCGGGGGCCGCCTCGGCGTTTGGCCAGCAGGGCGGCGGCGGTGGCCAGGTTGCCGCCCGCGCTGTCCCCGGCGACCGCCAGCCGGGATCCGTCCAGGCCCAGCTGCTGCCCGTGCTCGGCGATCCAGGCGGTGGCCGCGTAGACCTCTTCGAGCGCGACGGGATAGCGGGCCTCCGGTGAGCGGGTGTACTCCACGAACACCACGGCCGCGCCGCCGGCGTGGGCCAGGTCGCGGGTGGTGCGGTCGTAGGAGAAGCGGTCGCCCAGCACCCAGCCGCCGCCGTGGACATACATCACCGCCGGCAGCACGCCCGAGGAGCCTTTTGGCCGCACGATCCGCACCAGTACCGTGCCGCGGGGCCCGATGGGCAGGTGCTGCTCGTGGAGGTGGACGGGCTTGAGCACCGCCTGGGCGGCGCGCTGGCCCGCCAGGGCGGCGGCCCGGGCCGTGGGGGGCGACTGGCTTTCCAGCGGCGGCGCATCGGCCGCGGCCAGCTGCGCCAGGAAACGCGTGGCATGCGGATCCAGGTGTACGGGCGGGTGGGTGTCCAACGATTCCTCCAGGAAAAAAAGGGGGGCGGCGGGGTATCAGGGACGATGCCGTGGGGCGTCGGTGGCGTGATGCTGCGGCGGCGCTGCCGTGGGCGGGAGGCGCTCTGCCGGCGGCACCGTGGTGTCGGCGGTGGCTGCCGGGAGGCAGGCGAGCAGACGGTCGTCGAAGGACGGGCTGAAGTTCCAGCCCAGCAGGCTGGGCCGCCCGTCGTAGTGAGCCAGGCGGCCGAGGGAGGCAGTGCGCAGTGCCAGGTGTGCCCCGGCCGCGGCGGGAAGGCCGAGCCAGCGGGCGGTCATCAGCCGGATGAGGTTGCCGTGCGAGACGAGGACGACGGGTCGGCCGCCAGCCGTGAGGCGGCTGGCGCAGTCGAGCACACAGTCCGCCCGGGCGGTCACCTCCGGCAGGCATTCGCCCGTGCACGCCGTCGTGTGCAGGGCGGCATCCCAGATGTCGTGGTGG
The DNA here is from genome assembly GCF_053598275.1 of Streptomyces sp. NPDC001156. Lineage (NCBI taxonomy): Bacteria > Bacillati > Actinomycetota > Actinomycetes > Kitasatosporales > Streptomycetaceae > Streptomyces > Streptomyces sp. NPDC001156. The sequence goes on from NZ_JBSFJX010000158.1 coordinate 3,679, forward strand.
CACGGCCCGCTCCCGCAGCGCTCGTCCACGGTGTGCCCGTCGGGCAGCTGGTAGCTCCACTCCCGCAGGTCGGGGTTGATGTCCACGCTCAGGCCCGCCAGCTGTGCGGTGCGGCGGGCCCGCAGCGCCGGACTGCACAGCACATGGGCGTCCTGGTAGGCCTGAAGATGAGGCCGGAGCAAGCCGGCCTCGCGCTTGCCCGCGGCGGTCAGGTCGGGATCGTCCTGCCCGGTGTAGTAGCGGCGGGAGCGGTTCCAGGCCGTCTCCGCGTGCCGGACGAGGATGATCTGCTGCTGGGGCATCTGCCACCGTGCCTTTCTCGCGGCCTCGGCTCTGCCGGCCCAGGAGGGCCGGCAGAGCCGAGGCCGCCTTGCTTGCTAGGTGCCGGCCGCGTCCGCGATGACCGGCTGCTCGACCTGCACCGTGGTGAGGGGCGGCGGGGCGCTCAGCAGTCGGTGGACGGGACAGCGTTCGGCCACGCCCATGAGCCTGCGCCGCTGGTCGTCGTCCAGGTCTGCGTCCAGGAAGATCTCCCGGACGATGGCCGGCTTGCCGCTCTGCTCCAGCCGCAACCGGACCTGCACGTCGCGCAGTGTCCAGGCGTGGCGGTCGGCGTACATCCTCATGGTCATCGAGGTGCAGGCGCCCAGAGCGGCGAGCAGCACCTCGATCGGGTTGGGCCCCGTGTCGTTGCCGGCGGGGGCGGGTTCGTCGGCGATTAGACGGTGGGGCCCGACCGTGATGAGGCGGGCCAGGCCTTGGTGCTCGATGACGTGCACTGTGCGGTGGGTCATCTCAGTCCTGCCCGGGAGCCAGGAGCACGGCGGTGCGGCTGTTGTGGGCGATCGCGATGCTGACGCTGGGGGAGAACCAGGCGGCGAGACGACTGCGGTGGTGGGGGCTGACGACGATCAGGTCGGCGTCGAAGCCCTCGGCGGCCTCCTGCACGGCTTGCGCCACATCGGACACCAGCCCGTCCAGCAGTTCGCCGTCGGCCTGGATGCCGGCCTGCCGCAGGGTTGTTACGGCCGAGTCCAGGACCCGGTGGGCGGCTGCGTCGTCCTCCAGGCCGACGACGGTGTCATACACCACCTCGGAGGTGTCGATGTGCAGCACACGGACCTGCGCGCCGGTCAGGAAGGCCAGTTCGGCGGTGGTGCGGATCGCGCTGTGCGCGGCCGGGCTGCCGTCGACGGCGACCAGGATGCGGTGAAACATGGGGGTCTTGCTCCTTGAAAAGGGGGGTGGGGTCAGCGCTGGACGGCGCTCGGGGCGGGGGCGGCCGCGGGCGCCTCCTGGTGGTGGTGCTCTCCGGTCCGCTCGCGCTGGATGAGGGCGACGGCGGCGGAGACGGCGAGGAGCACGACGGACAGCCACAGGCCCTTGGCGATGCCTCCGGAGGAGTCGGACAGCAGCCCGGACACCAGGGGGCCGACGGCCTGGCCGACGCTGAAGGCCACCGTCAGCAAGGCGATGCCCAAGGTCCAGGCGTGCGCGGGCAGCATCCGGCGGGCCAGCACGGTCACGGCGGTGGGCCCGGCCATGAACGTCCCGCCGAAGATGATCGCCGAGGCGATCGCGGCGCCCATCCCGTGCCACAGCAGCACGGGCAGCACACCGATCAGCACGACCGCCGAGACCAGCGCGGGGGCCATGCCGCCGCGCAGCCGGCCGATCACCCGGCCCCACACCAGCAGCGTCGCCGCCGCGGAGGCCACGCCCAGCACGATGAAGAAGGTGCCGGTGCCCCAGACCTTCATGCCCTGGCTGTGCAGCAGGGCGATGACGAAGGTCATGTAGGACACGTAGCCGGCGCCGAACAGCACGTACCAGACGAACAGGGGCGTCAGCGGCTTGAGGCCAGCGCGGCCGCCGTGGGCACCGCCGCCGGCGGCCTGCTCGGGTACCTGGCGTGCGGCCCAGGCGGCCGGTCCGATGGCGAGGAGGGCGAGCAGACCCATCAGCAGCCACCCGGCCTGCCAGCCGGACACGCCCCAGGCGGTGAGGGCCGCGGGCACGACCACACCGGAGAGCACCACGCCGATGCCGACGCCGGCCATGTACATCGCCACCAGGGAGGCCGAGCGGGCCTGTTGGCCGCCGCTGTGGACGCGGGAGGCGAGCGCCGAGCCGACCACGAAGGTCACCGCGGTGCTCAGGCCGCCGATGAACCGCAGGACGGTCAGGCCGGCGAAGTTGTCGGTCGCCCCGGAGGCGAGCAGGGCGAACGCACTGATGACGATGCCCCACACGAACGCTGCCCGGGAGCCGAAGCGGCGCGACCACCAGGCGGCGGTGGCGGCTCCGATGATGTAGCCCAGCGCGTTGGCGGTGTTCATCCCGCCGGCCGCCGCATAACTCCAGTGCAGCTTCTCGCGCATGGCCGGCAGCAGCAGCGCATAGGCGAACCGGGTGAAGCCCAGCGCCACCACCGGGCCGGCTGCCAAGGCCAGCGCAACCAGGAACTCCGGCCGCTGCTTGGCGGCCAGAGACGGTGAGGCGGTCATCGCACACGCTCCCAGGCAGTCGAGTTGATCATCACAGGGCCTTTCTCGAACGATCCGGATGTCAGGATCACGGCGCTTGATCAGCGCCTTCACGGGCCTTCAACCCGTGCCGTGCGGGCTGCCATGTCCGGCCTGCGGGCCGTACTGCCCACGGATCGGGCCATCGCCCAGCCCGCGCGCGGCAGGCGGTCACGGCGCGGCCGAACCCGTCACGGCGGCAACGCCGCCACCCGGGGCCGGTGGCGGCGAGGTGGGCAGCGCAGGCGCGTGCGGCAGGCGCCTGCGCACCAGGCCGAAGAGTCCGCCGCCCACCAGCGGGGCGATCAGGTACACCCACAGCCACGCCAGGTCGTGGGAGAACAGCTCCGGCCCGAACTGCCGGGCCGGGTTGAAACTTCCGCCCCACCCTCGGCCGACCAGCAGGATCAGCGCGGCGATCACCGACCCGGCGACCGCCGGCAGCCAGGAGGCCAGGCGGGGCCGGGCCGCCACGAAGGTCACCGCGGCGAGCATCACGGCGGTCGCCGCGGCCTCGGAGGCGAACACCGCTCCCCAGGGGATGTGGCCGGATGCCCGGATGACGGCGTAACCGATGGCGGGATGGGCCGTCTGCGCGCCCCACACCAGCCGGCCCACCGCCACCCCCGTGACCGAACCGGCCAGTTGGGCCGCGGCGTAGGCCGCCGCATCCCGCCCCGGCAGGGCACCCATCAGCCAAAACGCCAGCGAGACGGCCGGGTTCATGTGGCCGCCCGAACGCCGCCCGAACGGCGAGACGATCAGCAGGCCGACGGTGGTCCCGCTGACCACGGCGTCCGCGAGCAGCCGGCCCTCCTGCGAAGGAAGTACGGGTGCCAGGACACCCTCGGCACCGAACAGATGCCTGAACAGGGTGACCATCACCAGCAGCAGGATCGCGGTCGCGGCGAACTCGCTCAGCCACGCACGCCAGTTGTGCCGGCCCAGGCCGCGCCGGCTCGGTGTTCCCACAGCATCCTCCTGATCACCGCGTGATCACACGCGTACCGACGGGACACCCGGCCCGTGGCACGTGCCCACCCTCCGGCTGTCCGCGCGTCCCGTTCACGGCCATGGGCGGCCCGCTTTGACGAGGGCACCGGGCCGCCCGGGGCGGGCGGTTGTGCGAGTCAACCCGCGCCCCGGCCGGCGCCGTGCCCGCGAGCACGGCCACATGACCCACGGATCAGGCCACGGCCGGCCGGTGCAGGACGCTGTTGCTCCCGCCTCCTGGTGCCGGCGGTGTGGCAGCGGCCGGCCCCAGGACGAGTCCGCCCCGGGGCGAAGACGGGCTCCTCACACTGGCGCGGCGCCTTGCACCGCTCTTGCACGGCCGGCGCTCACCCCCTGGGCCTTGCGCAGTGCAATCCGGCTGCAACGCCGCCCTCCAGGCTCACCGCACACCCCAAGGGGCCTGCGGCACGCCGGCCCCGGAAAGAAAGAGCGACCCCATGACCGACCCCAAGACGGACCCTCTCGCCCACCTCACCGCGCACGATGTCGCCGTGTGGCTGGACGATCTCGACCGGCGCGACCTGGAGTCGGGCGAACTGTCCTCACTCATCCACGCCGGGAAAATCACCGGCATCACCAGCAACCCCACGATCTTCCAAGCGGCCATCGGCGACGGCACCGGCCCCTACCGCGGGCAACTGGAGGAACTGCGGCGCCAAGGCGCGGACGTGGACCAGGCGCTGCAAGCCCTGACGACCCACGACGTACGGCAGGCCTGCGACCTGCTGCGTCCCACCTACGAGGCCTCCGACGGCATCGAGGGCTATGTGTCCGTGGAAGTCTCCCCGCTGGTGGCCCACGACACTGCCGCCACGCTCACCGAGGCACGCCGGCTGCGCCAGCTCGTCGACCGGCCCAACGTCCTGATCAAAGTGCCGGCCACAGTGGAAGGGGTACGCGCCCTGAGCCTGCTGCTCGCCGAAGGGATCAGCGTCAACATGACGCTGCTGTTCAGCCTGCGCCGCTACCGCGAGGTCATCCACGCCTTCTTCGACGGACTGGAGTACGCCCAGGCTCAGGGACGCCCCCTTGCCCCGATCGCCTCGGTCGCTTCCTTCTTCGTCTCCCGCGTCGACACCGCCGTCGACGCCCGTCTGGCCCAACAACGCGGGCCCACCCAGGCCGCCCTGCAGGGACGGGTCGCACTCGCCAACGCCCGCATGGCCTACCACCTGTACGAAAAGGCGTTCTCCACCCGGCGCTGGCAGCGCCTGCACGCCGCGGGCGCCCGCCCGCAGCGGCCCCTGTGGGCCTCCATGGCCACCAAGAACCCCCACTACGGCGACACCCGCTATGTGACCGGGCTGCTCGCACCGGGGACCATCACCACCATGCCCCGCCGCACGCTCGACGCGGTCGCAGACCACGCCGCCTTTCTGCCCCGGGGGGTGCGCGGCACCTACCGGGACTCCGCCCAGGTTCTGCGCCGGCTCCAGGCCGCCGGCATCGCCTACGACGAGGTCATGGCTGCCCTGGAGAAGGACGGACTGGAGCGCTTCGCTGACTCCTTCACGGCCCTGCGCGCCGTGGTGCACAGCGCGCTGCAGAGCCGGCCCTAAAACGCCGCCCACCAGCAGGGCGTGCGGCGGGGGGGAGGGGGCCGAAACCGAGGGATTGCCGTCCCGACAACCGCTGGCGGGCAGGCGCGCGGTGCGGCGAGTCTGGACGCGTCGTTGCCCCGCGCCACGAAAGAGCACCACCTGCATGCCGCCCTGCACGACCGCACTCATCCTGGGAGAGCCCGTCCGCCTGCGGCTCATCGGGCCCCTGGAGTTGATGGGGGCACAGCCCGACAACCCGCCCGGTCTCCCCAGGGGACGCGCGGAACTGCTGTTCGCGTTGCTGGCCGCCCACCGCAACCGGATCGTCGGCAAGGACACCATCATCGAAACGCTCTGGCCCCACCACGCCCCACCCACCGCCGCGCAGACGGTCGCCTCCCTCGTCAGCCGGCTGCGCAAAGTGGTCGGCACCTGCCTGGAGCGCACAGGATCCGGATACCGGCTCAACACCACAGGCTGGCAGGTCGACGTGGACGAGGCGGCCCGCCTGACCCGGGCAGCCGAGCGGCACCTGCGCGCCGGCGAACCCGCGTTCGCGGACGTCGCCGCCCGACGGGCACTGGACCTGCTGACCGCAGGCCGCGCGGTCGAGGAGTTCCAGCCGGCCGGCTGGAGCGCAGACCTCGACCGGACGCTGGAGCAGCTGTTGCGCCGTGCCCGCGAAGCCGCCTGGCAGGCCGCGGAACACCTGCACGATCACCGGCAGGCCGCGCACCTGGCCGCGGCAGCCGCGCACGACGACCCCTACGACGAGCCGGCATGGCGCGCCCTGATGACGGCCCAGTACCGTCTCGGTTCGGCCGGCGCCGCGCTGCACACCTTCAGCCGACTGCGCCACACCCTGCGCACCGAGTTGGGAACCGACCCCGACCCGCGCACCGCGGCCCTGCACGGCGCCATCCTCCAGGGCCGACCGACCCCCACCCCCACCCCCGCGCACCCGCGGCCCGCAGCACCGGCCGACGCCCCCCACCAGCACCTGGCCGGCCGGGACGAAGAACTCGACCACCTGCAGGCACAGTGGCGGCAGGCACTCACCGGACACCCCACCACCGTCGTCCTGCGTGGCGGGGCCGGAGCCGGCACCTCCGCCCTGCTGTCCCAACTGCGCCGCCACGCCCAACACCACGGCGCCACCGTCCTTGCCGCACACTGCCCTGGGCCTGAACGCCTCTCGGCCACCCCCGCACTCGAGCAGGCCATCGAGGACTTCTGCCGCACCGCACGGCCCGAAGAGGTCACCCGCGCGGCCGACGGCATCGCACACCGACTGCAGGCCGCCATGCCGCACATCGACGCGCTCACCGGGCCGCCGGCGCACGCGCACCCCGACGCAGCCGCCGTTTTCCTGCGCAGACTGTCCACCGACCACCCCGTGCTGCTGGCCGTCGACGACGCCCACTACGCGGACGCACGCACCCTGGAAACCCTCCACCACCTGTCCCAGGACGATGCCGGCCACCGGATGATGGTGGTCCTCGGCACGCGGGAGGACGGCGCCGACCGCATCGCACGACACCTGCCCCATGCCACCCAGCTGCCCCTTGAACTGCTTACGCCCCACGCCGTCGCCGAGTTGGCCGCCCGCCACGACCTGCCGCACGCAGCCCACCGCGTCCACCAACTCACCGCCGGCCGCCCCGCCCTGGTCCTCGCGGCCCTCCAAGCCGCACACGCGGGCGCACCCCTGGACGAGCCGGACCACCTGCCCGACACACTGATCAACGCGGCCCTCGACCTGGTCCACCACGTCGGCGAGCCGCTCACGCACCTGCTGCGCACCGCGGCTCTCATCGGCCCCACCTTCCGTTTCGAGCAGCTGCTCAAGGTCACAGGCACCGACGGCTGGAAAGCAGCCCAGCAGGTCGAACAAGCCCTCCGCGCCGGCCTCCTCACCGCCGACGGCGACGCTCTCACCTTCGCCGGCGAGCTGCTCCACATCGCCCTGTACCGGGCGGTGCCCGCCCCCTTGCGCGCCGGCCTGACCGCTTACATAGGCTCCCGATGACAACAGCAACACCCCCAGCGCTGCCCGCCGTTCCCTCACCCCAGTGGGCGCCGCCGCGCCCGCGACGAACGACGGCGCCCGCGCCGGCCCCGCGCAGCCGTGGACGCCATCGCCCACCCCCGCCGGGCGCGCGGGCGAGCCCACCGGCTCTGCGCCGTCGCCGACCCTGCCGCACCCTTTACGGCGTTCCCTCCAGGCGGGCTGCGGGAATGTGCCCCATCCTGCCCTGCAGATGGTCCTCGATGGCCTGCAAGATCTCCGCCTGGGTGTTCATCACGAACGGGCCGTAGCGGGCGATCGGCTCCCTCAGCGGTACACCGCCCAGCAGCAGCACCTCAAAGCGACCGGTGCGGCCGCGCTGATGGGCCCCCGCCTGAACGGTGAGGACATCCCCCGCACCGAACACCGCCAGTTGCCCCTCCCTGATGGGGCGCCTGTCCACGCCCACGCTTCCCGCTCCCTGCAGGACGTAGACCATCGCGCTGAACTGCGGATCCCACCCGGTCCGCAACCGCGCCTGGGGAAACAGGCTTGCGTGCGCGTACACGATCGGGGTGTAGGTCACGCCCGGTCCCTGGTGGCCGCCGAGACCGCCGGCGATCAGGCGTACGAGCGTCCCGCCGTCATCGGAGGTGAGCAGTCGGAGCTTGTCCGCCCGGATGTCCTGGTAGCGCGGTGGCGCCCACTTGTGGGTGCGGGGCAGGTTTACCCAGAGCTGGATGCCGTGGCTGAGGCCGCCCTGGGTCAGGACCTCTTCGCTGGGGACCTCGTCGTGCAGGATCCCCGATCCTGCGGTCATCCACTGGGTGTCCCCGTCCGATATCACGCCTCCGCCACCGTTGGAATCGTGGTGTACCACCGTGCCGTCGATGACGTAGGTGACCGTTTCGAACCCGCGGTGCGGGTGCCAGGGGGCGCCCTTGGCCTCATGCGGCTGGTAGACGGTCTCACCGATGTGGTCGAGCATCAAGAACGGGTCCGCGTCGGGCAAAGCGGCGCTCGGGAACGGGCGGCGCACCAGAAAGCCGGCCCCCTCCCGCTGCTGGGGTGCGGTGGCCACGTGGCGGACGGGGCGGTCGGTGGCGGTCGCGTCAGGGCGTGGGAGGCGGGGGAGGACCAGGAGATCCTCGACGGTCACGGCCGGCATGGCGGGTCCTTCGTATGTACGGTGCAGACGACGTCCAACGCGACGACGATCCGCTGGGAGGGGAGTGCTTGCGGATCTCTGCCCGGGAGAACCCGGCAGGCGCGCGGCGTTCAGGGGGTGTGGCCGAGGCCGGGCAGCGGCCGGGCGGTCGTCGATGCGTCCGCCCCGACCCATGGGGCCGGCCCTATCGGCCGGTAACGCCCGGGATGGTGTACCGCCGAATCTAGCTCGCGGACCCAGCACGGGCGCTACCCAAAGCGGCCACAGATGCCACATATCGGGCCCTCGTTGTGCTGCCCGGCCGACATGCGGGCCCGCGGGCGGCGGCTGCCCGGTCCGCCGCAAGAACCACCGTAAAGAGGCGCTCACCTGTTGGGGGGAGACGCAACCTCGGCCACGCGGCTGAGGCGACCACGGCACCCGCCATCGAGGCTGGATGGTGTGCCGCTTCCCCGTTGGCGGCGCCCGCCATCCGGGCGGGAGACCGGGTGATCAGCCGGTCTCCCGCCCAGCTCCGGGAGCGGCGGCGCGTCAGAACCGTAACTCGGATCACCCCTGTACGCGAGAGGCTTTCGATGCGCCTTCCCTTGCTCGTCGCCGCCACCATATTGTCCGGTGCCCTGGCGGTACCTGCGGTGGCTCCCGCCTTCGCCGTATCAGCCCCTCCTGCAGCCGCTTCCACGCGCACGGCCCCAGCTCACCGGCCCGGCGCCGTGGACCACGCCGCATGGCAAAAGGCCCTGGACGAGATCGTCGCTGCGGGCGTGCCCGGTGTCATCGCCGAGGCGCACGACGCCCACGGTACATGGACCGGCGCGAGCGGCCGGGCCGACCTGCATCACCACCAACTCCCGCCCACCGACGGCCGATTCCGCGCCGGAAGCGTGACCAAAACTTTCGTCGCCACCACGGTGTTGCAGCTGGTAGCAGAGCACAAAGTGCGCCTGGACGCACCCATTGAGCGCTACCTCCCGCACCTGGTGCCAGGCGGGCAGAACATCACCATCCGGGAACTGCTCAGCCACCGCAGTGGGCTGTACGACTACAGCGACTCCCTGTGGCCTGGTGGCCTTTCAGAGCTCTACAAGACGCGTTTTCGCCCCTGGTCGCCCCAGGACCTGCTCGCCGAAGCCTTCCGGCATACCCCCTACTTCGCCCCGGGAAGCGCCGGGCATTACTCCAACACCAACTACATCGTGCTCGGCATGCTGATCGAGAGGGTCACCGGCAAGAGCGCCGAGCAGGAGATCACCGGCCGGATCATCAAACCCCTCGGGCTGCACCACACGCGCTTTCCCGGCAGCTCGGTCCGCATCCCCGGTCCGCACGCACACGGCTACCTGCCCCTTAACGGTCCCGATTCCCCGCTCACCGACATCACCGAGGAGAGCATGTCATGGGCATCGACGGCTGGTTCACTCATCTCGACTACCCATGACCTCAACCGCTTCTTCAACGCGCTGATCGGCGGTCGGCTGCTGCCGCCACCCCTTCTGCACGCCATGCAGGACGCCCAGCCGCTGCAGGGTGGGCCCGGCTACGGACTCGGCCTCAGCCGCGTGACCGATCCCTCATACGGCACGGCCTACGGTCACACCGGCGGCACCCCCGGATACAGCACGTTCACCTACACCACAGCCGACAACACTCGCCAGGTCACCCTGTCCCTCAACACCCTGATCGACTCGGAGAAGATGAAGGTGGCGACGAACAACGCACTGAAGACGCTACTGCACCGTTCCTGAGGACTGAGCATGTGTTGCACAGGCTCAGTCGGGCGCTCCGAACGGTGTTGGGCGTCCTGGTCCCCCGCGTTCGCGCCGCATCCGGTCCCAGTGGATCGTGTCCGTGGTCCGGGGATGCGGGGGCGGGTTTCCTCACGCCCTGGGGTGCCGTGTGCGGCCTGGGCGGTCCGATGCTGCTGTCCATCGCTCTGGTGGGCAGGAGGCGGTGCCGTCCGTCGCCGGATGCGGTGCCCCAGGGCGCGCCTGCCGATCGCGATGCTCGCCGCATCGTGACGGCTGGTCTTCCTGGTCGTGTGGGTGAGGGGTTTCTGCCAGTGCTGGGCGCCCCACCCGCTGGTGTAGGCCGGGTCCACGGCGATGATGGTGATGCCGAGTTCGGCCGCCATGCTGACGAGCCGGGCCCGCAGCTTGGATACCGGCATGCCGGAGATCACCTGCCGAAACCGCTTGCGGCTGGGGACAAGCACGGCGGTCCGGCGTCCGCGGGCCGAACCTGTGCCGGCAGCCCTGGCGAGGACCGGCCGGCAGTCGCCGGGAGAGAACCCCCTCCCCGCAGGGGAGCAGTCAACGGCGTTCCTCCGCGCCCAGAGGAATCTCGAACCAGACAGTCCTGCCGTCGGCATGGTCGCGTACTCCCCAGTGCTGTGCCCGATCGCCGACCATGCGCAATTCCCCGCTGCCGCAGCCACCTCGTGGTGCCCCGCGCAGGGTTCTGCGGGCGCTGAGCACCTCGACGAGCAGCACATCGGAGCGGTGCAGGCGGACACCGAGGGGGCAGCCGTCGCCGCAGGTGGCGGCGCTGACCAGCTCCTCGATCAAAGGCTCTGCCGTGTCCGCGAGCATCGGCAGGTCCCACTGCTCCAGCTGGCCACGGATGAGGTGGCGTGCGCGACGGGCCTCGGTGCTGTCGCATGAAAGATCCCATGAGGCGGTGCGGTGGTGGGGCAGGCCTCTGATCGCCATCGCCAGGAGGGTGATGTCGTCTTCGCCGCCGTGCGGGCGCAGATCGGTCAGGACGGCGTCGCACAACTGGTTCAGCGAGTGGCCGCCGCGGCCCAGTGCGGTGGCCAGGCGGTCCATTCCGACGTCGATGTCCTGAGCGTGGGTCTCTATCAGTCCGTCGGTGTACAGCACGAAGATGTCGCCCTCGGTCAGTTGCAGTTCGGCAGTGGCGTATTGCTGCCCGCCGATGCCCAGCGGCGGACCGGCGGGAATCTCGGGGAACTCCACGCTGCCGTCGGGGTGGAGGAGGGCCGGGGGTGGATGACCGGCCCGGGCGATGGTGCAGCGATGGGAGGCCGGGTCGTAGATGCCCTGCAGGCAGGTCGCGATGTCAGAGGGGTCATGGCCGTCAGCGGCCATGAGTGCGTCGACTCTGTTGAGCAGTTCGGCCGGTTCCCTGCCCTGACCGACTTCGGCCTGCATGAGCGTGCGTAGCCGGCCCATGGCTGCTGCGGCACGGATGTCGTGTCCGCTCGCGTCGCCGACGGTGAGCGCGACGCGCCCGTCCGGCAGGGCCGCGACGTCGAGCCAGTCGCCGCCGACCAGCGCCGAGCGGCTGGCGGGCAGGTAGCGGTGGGTGATCTCCAGCCCCGGATGGAGGGGGATTTCCCGCGGCAACAGGCTCATCTGCAGTTCCAGCGCGACGGCCCGTTCGCGGGCATAGCGACGGGCGTTGTCGAGCGCCAGCGCCGCGAAGGCGCCGATATGTGTTGCCATCTGCAGATCGGCCTGCGAGAAGGACGCGCGCCGCCGTCCGCGATAGAGGGTGACCAGCCCCAGGACCTGCCCCCGTGCGACGAGTGGGACGACCATCATCGAGTGGAGGCCGAACCTGCGGAGGTTTGCGTCACTGGGCCGCTTGGGGTGCGACCACGTGCCGACGTGGTCCAGCCTGGGCTCGCAGAGCGGGCAGGCGGCGGCTAGTTCCGGCAACACATCCCGCAGTGCGTGCAGGGGGCCCTGGTCGATGCCGTGTACGGCCGCTCGATGCCAAACCGACCGGTCTTCCAGCCCGGAGGTGGGCAGATCCTCGCCACGGAGTACCGGTTCCAGCAGGTCGGCCGTGCCGTAGTCGGCCACCGCCGGAACCAGGACCGCAGTCATCTCCTGGACCGTTCGGCACACATCCAGCATGGTCCCGATCGCACGACTGGCGGTGCCCAGCAGGTCGACCTGCTCACCGGCCCCGGCGGCTGCCCTGATGACGGCAGCCGCAGGCCTGAAACCTGGGGAGACTTCCCGGAGGGGGTCTTCGGAAGGAGGGAGACCTTGCATTCCTGACTCCGGATCGAAACGGCGGAAGGGGTAGCGGTGCGACGGGCGAATTACGCCTTCATCCCGTGACAACCGTTTCACCGACGTTCGCCATCGCTGCCCCCTGGCCGTAGTTCCCACGGATTCGGCCAGAGCGTGCTGCGTGCGGCGATGCCCTCTCGCCGTGTTCCTGGCGGTGGCGGCACTCGCGCGCTGAGACGACCGACGCATGAGGCCCTGTGACACGGAGTATCGGCGCGGTCGGCGTGGGGCCTCGGCCTCGATGGTCGCGCTTCGTTCGCGGTGCGCCGCGGGAAGAACGCGGCTTGACACGTTCGCGCCGTTCTTCGACGACCAGATCAGCGCCCAAGGACACACGAACGCTGACACGCCCGGACGACGGCACCCGCGCCGGGCCTTCAGCGCAAGGGATGCCGGTGACGGAATGCGCGGCATGCGGGGTGACGGCGTCGGTCGCGACAGTCGGTGGGTCGGTTGACCGCCGCGTATCCGGCGACGCTCGCGCCGGGGCTGGTTGTCCGTGCGAGAGGTGGGGGCTGCCCGAGCGTCTGGGTGGTCGTGGGGCAAGCCCTGTGGGCGGGGCAACCGGGCGGCGGCGCCGCAAGGGACTGCGTCGTGTGCGGATCGCGAAGATGACCAGCGTCTGGGTGGCGGGGGAGTCCACGAACCGGCCGGTGCGGAACTGCGCCGGTTCGTCGACCCCTGCGGGTGCGCCGGGATTCATCGGGCACGGGCGCGGGATGCCTGCGCCACCACAGCCGCGTTCCGACCGGTTCAGCGGGATCCGCTGGCTCCCCGTGAGCGTGCAAGTCGGCCGGCCCGACGGCCGTTGGCAGTCCTGGCCGGACCATCCTTCACGGCGTGCCGTCCAGGTGCGCTGCGGGAATGTGCCCCATCCTGCCCCGCTGGTAGTCCTCGATGGCCTGCAAGATCTCCGCCTGGGTGTTCATCACGAACGGGCCGTAGCGGGCGATCGGCTCCCTCAGCGGTACACCGCCCACCAGCAGCACCTCGAGGCGGCCGGTCCGGCCGTGCTGGTGTGGTCCCGCCTGAACGGTGAGGGCATCTCCCACGCCGAACACCGCGAGTTGCCCCTCCTCGACGGGACGCTTGTCGACGCCCACGGTCCCGGATCCTTGCAGCACGTAGACCATCGCGCTGAACTGCGGGTCCCACCCGGTCCGCAACTGTGCCTGGGGAAACAGGCTTGCGTGCGCGTACACGATCGGGGTGTAGGTCACGCCCGGTCCCTGGTGGCCGCCGAGACCGCCGGCGATCAGGCGTATGAGCGTCCCGCCGTCATCGGAGGTCAGCAGCCGCAGCCTGTCCGCCCGGACGTCCTGGTAGCGCGGTGGCGCCCACTTGTGGGTGCGGGGCAGGTTCACCCAGAGCTGGATGCCGTGGCTGAGGCCGCCCTTGGCAAGGACCTCTTCGCTGGGGACCTCGTCGTGCAGGATCCCCGATCCTGCGGTCATCCACTGCGTGTCCCCGTCCGATATCACGCCTCCGCCACCGTTGGAATCGTGGTGCACCACCGTGCCGTCGATGACGTAGGTGACCGTTTCGAACCCGCGGTGCGGGTGCCAGGGGGCGCCCTTGGCCTCATGCGGCTGATAGACGGTCTCACCGACGTGGTCGAGCATCAAGAACGGGTCCGCATCGGGCAAAGCGGCACTCGGGAACGGGCGGCGCACCAGAAAGCCGGCCCCCTCCCGCTGCTGGGGTGCGGTGACCACGTGGCGGACGGGGCGGTCGGTGGCGGTCGCGTCAGGGCGCGGGAGGCGGGGGAGGACCAGGAGATCCTCGACGGTCACGGCCGGCATAGCGGTCCTTCGTACGTACGGTGCAGACGACGTCCAAAGCGACGACGATCCGCTAGGAGGGGGGTACTTGCCTACCTCTGCCGAGGAGAGGCCCGGCAGGCGGGCGGCGTCTCAGGGGCGGCCGAGGTCGGGCAGTCGTCGATGCGTCCGCCCCGACCCACGGGGCCGACCCTATCGGCCGGTATCGCCCCGGAACGGTGTACCGCCGAATCTAGCTCGCGGACCCAGCACGGTCGCTACCCAAAGCGGTCACACCTGCCACACATCGGGACCTCGTGGTGCGGCCCGGCCGACGCCCCTGCCCACCAGTGACGGATACCCGGTCCGCCGCAAGAACCACCACCGCGGCGCGCTCACCTGTTAGGGGGAGACGCCACCTCGGCCACGCGGCTGAGGCGACCACGGCACCCGCCATCGAGGCTGGATGGTGCGCCGCTTCCCCGTTGGCGGCGTCCGCCGTCCGGGCGGGAGACCGGGTGATCAGCCGGTCTCCCGCCCGGCTCCGGGGGCGGGCGCGGCGACGCGTGTGAACCGTGGACCGGACAACCGTTCCTAGTCAGTGAGCAGGAGTGAGTCTTGTACCCAGTCCTGGTCAACTGGCGCATCCCGAACGGTGGTGGATGCACTGGTCGCCCGCGTTCGCGCCGCGTCCGGCGACACGGATCGTGTCCGTGGTCCGGGGATGCGGGGGCGGGTTTCCTCACGCCCTGGGGTGCCGTGTCCGGCC